>JBFJXW010000001.1:0-91891 GCA_041622895.1 Desulfobulbus sp.
CAGCCTGTTTGCACTGCCACTGGTGGTCGTGGCTCTGCTGGTGCGTTTGACTTCACCCGGTCCTGTGCTCTACTGGTCGGATCGGGTAGGCAGACACAACACGATCTTCCAAATGCCCAAGTTCCGCAGCATGCGCGTGGGCACCCCTGCCCTCGCGACGCATCTGCTCACATCCTCCGACCTCTACTTGACGCCTATCGGCTCCTTTCTACGTAAATCAAGCCTGGATGAGTTGCCGCAGTTGTGGAGCATCCTCAAGGGTGACATGAGCTTTGTCGGGCCCCGACCGGCCTTGTTCAATCAGGATGACCTGATCGCTTTGCGAACGGAACAAGGGGTGCATGAACTCATGCCAGGATTGACAGGTTGGGCACAGGTGAATGGGCGTGATGAGTTACCCATTCCCGATAAGGTCACATTGGATGTGGAGTATCTGAAGCGGCGGTCTTTCTTGTTTGATTTGCGGATTCTGTGGTTAACCGTTATGAAGGTGCTTCGCAGGGACGGGGTTGCACATTAAAAAAATGTGAATGCAGCACATCCACATTTGCGTTTCCCCCTTTTGAAACCGCAGGTTTACCGTTCGTCTTCAAGAAAAACTCGGCGAAGTGCGTAGAAGTAATCGAACCCGGACCAGACGGTCAGCACCAGAGCCACATAGAGAATAGCCAGGCCGATCTGGTGCAGATAGGGAATCGGCAGGACACCCAGAGGAAAGATCAGCGTACCGAGGCCGACATACTGAACGGTGGACTTCCACTTGCCCAGGCCACTGGCGGCGACCACGATGCCCCGGGAAGAAGCCACGCCGCGCAGGCCGGTGACCACGATCTCCCGGCACAGAATAATCAGGGCGAGCCAGGCGGGCAGTTTACCGCTGGGGATGAGCATGATCAAGGCGGTGGTGACCAGAACCTTGTCCGCCAGCGGATCCATCAACTTGCCGAGCACAGTGATACTTTCATATCGGCGGGCAAAATAGCCGTCAATCCAGTCCGACCCGGCGGCAATGGAAAAAACAAGCCAGGAGATCAGGGCCATATTGGTGGTCTGTTCCTGGAGGAGGAGCACCATCAGGCAGCCGGAAAGAATAAACCGACAACCTGTAATCAGATTGGGGAGATTTAATACCTTGGGACGGCGGTTCAATTGACTGTCACCATTTGTCGAACATTGATATTGCTGAGCGTGGCCACGCCGCTACGGTAGGAGCGATAAAGTTTCATGACTTTGGCGACATATGCCTGCGTTTCAGGAAAATTGGGGATCGTTCCAGTTGGAGCGACATTCCCAGGCCCGGCATTATAGGCCGCCAGGCTGAGTTCGATATCGCCGTTGAAATTGTCCAGCATGGAACGCAGATATTTGGTACCGCCATTGATATTTTGCAGTGGGTCAAACGGATCGGCAACCCTGAGATCCCTGGCGGTACCCGGCATCAGTTGCATTAATCCCAGCGCCCCCTTGGGGGAAACCGCATTGGGGTCGAAATTGGATTCGGCTTTGATAACCGCCTTGATCAAGAGAGGATCCACCTTATGATTTCTCGCCGCCACATGGATGTACCGGTTCAGGGCCTGTGGTGCCGTCCGATACCGATATCCTTGCGGCATCAGCCTTGTCGTCCGGGTCAACTGGCTGTTTGAACGCTTGGTAATAGTTTTAATCAACTGATCTTCGGGCGATTTTAATCGCCGCGAGGGACGCTGGCTCAATTTATACCGACCGTTACCCGGGGTATTGGTGTAGTGACAGATCCCTCGCGCATCAACATAGGCGTACATAGCCGCACCAGCCGATACCGGCAGTGAAATCACCAGAAGGAGAAGCACTGTCAGGAGCGGGCGGAAATCCATATTTCACCTTTCGTTATTTTTGACGTTTTTCCCAGTCAGCAAGAAATTGTGCCATGCCGATATCAGTAAGGGGGTGTTTCGCCAGTTGGGCGATTACCTTGTAGGGAAGCGTTGCAATATCGGCCCCGAGCAGTGCGGAATCAACAACATGCATCGGGTTGCGGACAGAGGCCACGATGACCTCGGTAGCAAAACCATAATTGCGCAGTATAGTCATTATATCGGCAACAAGATCCATACCGTTAACCGAAATATCATCCAATCGACCAACAAAGGGGCTGACATAGGATGCACCGGCCTTTGCAGCCAGCAGGGCCTGGGAGGCGGAAAAAATCAGGGTCACATTGGTTTTGATCCCCTCGGCGGTCAACCGTTTCACGGCCTTGAGCCCCTCTTCGATCATGGGGATTTTGATAACGATATTGTCCGCGATTTTCACCAGTTCACGGGCCTCAGCTACCATACCATCGGCTTCCAGACTGACAACCTCGGCACTCACCGGTCCATCAACCAATCCGCAGATATCGTGGAGTATTTCATTGAAGGGCCGAGGTTCTTTAGCCACAAGCGATGGATTGGTGGTGACGCCGTCAACCATGCCCAATGCCAATCCCTTTTTAATTTCTTCAATATTCGCGGTATCGATAAAAAACTTCATTTTTCTCCTTCTTCCGGTTCCCCGGTAAATTGATCACAGCACTGTTCACTACAGAAATAATAGGTAACCCCGTCCTTGCGCAGGCGGATAGCCTGATGCTTCGGCACAAGAACGTGACAGACAGGATCCTCAACAAGCACATCCTGCAATTCGGAATCATGGTCTTGAATACTTTCATCAACCTGTTTTTGCCCCTTATTTTTTCGAAGCAAGCGCCAGGCGATATAGAAAAGAATGGCAAGAACCAACAGACGCAAGGGAGTCATGTGCGTTGCACACCCGATGCGGCCAGTGTTTGTCCTTCTTTTCTCAACATGTTTGCATTATATCCGGGGGAATGTAAATGTCTAATTGATTCGTCCGGATAAAAGTCTTTTTTCAGAACGTTGCGTAAAAGGAAATAGGTCGTCATTTCGGCCAGCTTATCCGTTCAACAATTTGCAGGTCATCTCTCTCCATCTGAGCGTGCAGCAAGTCCCGCACTTTTTGATTGATCAAGGGATGGAGACGGTCACCAGCAATTTCGTCCAGAGGCATGAGGACAAAAAGCCGCTCATGCATTCGCGGATGAGGAATTTCCAGATCGCTCGATTGAACGATAAGATTTCCATATAACAGCAGGTCAAGATCAAGGGTTCGATCCTGGTACCCGGCTGCCCCTGCATGCCGAACACGACCGAAACGGGCTTCGACAGCCTGCAAGACGCGCAAGAGGCCCAAAGGAGACAGGGTGGTCCGGATCAGGGCTGCTGCATTAACAAACCAGTTGGCGCTGACCATCCCGACCGGACGGCTGCTGTACGGCGAAGAAAGGGCGACAGGAATGATGGCCGGATGATTCCGCAACTGCTCCCAGGCAGAGTGGAGAATTTCGAGGGAGCTGCCCAGGTTTGAGCCCATCCCGATGCAGGCTTCCTGGCTTCCGGCCCCCACGTGACAATCATTTATTTGGGAATTATCACTGTGCAAATGCAGTATTCACGACAGGCAGAGCCTGGGGGAACAGTACTTCGGCTTTACCTGTCGTTCCTGAAAAATTTAGAAATGAGCGAGATCGAGCACATCGAACATGGTGTACATGCCCTTCTCTTTGCCGGTGACCCAGGATGCCGCCAGGGCCGCGCCACGGGCAAAATTATCGCGACTGGTTGCCCGGTGAGCAATTTCCAGCCGTTCGCCCGCACCGGCAAAATAGACGGTGTGCTCGCCGACGATATCACCGCCGCGGATGGTTTGAATACCGATCTCCTTATCCGTGCGCTCGCCGATAATACCGTTGCGCTCCATGACTCCAACCTCGGCCAGATCCCTGCCCAAGGCTGCCGCCGCCATCTGCCCGAGTTTCAGGGCTGTGCCCGAAGGCGCATCTTTCTTCATCCGATGATGGGCTTCGACAATTTCCACATCATAGGCATCACCGAGCACTGCTGCTGCCTTCTCCACCAGCTTGAAAAGCACATTCACTCCGACCGCCATGTTGGGGGATTGGACACAGGGGAAATGGCCTTCGGCTAGCTCTTTGATCGAGGCCAGTTCTTCAGCACGGAGTCCGGTGGTTCCGATGACCATGGCCGTTCCATGCTCGGCGGCCAGGCGGGCAAACTGCACCGTGGCGGTATGAAAGGTGAAATCGATGATTACATCGCCCCGGTCTATAACCGATTCCAGACCGGTGGAAATGACAACTCCGGTTTCGCCTAATCCGCTGATTGCACCCGCATCCTTACCAATAGCAGGATTCCCAGCCGCTTCAAAAGCGCCGCTCAGCTCCAGTTCGGGGTGCGCCAGCACCATGTGGATAATACGCTGCCCCATTCGTCCGGCGGCCCCGGCAACAATAACTCTGGTCATATCTGTTTCCTCTTCTGTGGTCCTGATGGTCCGCCTTACAGCAACCCGCTTGCCGTCATGGTTTTCTTAAGCTGCTCGAAGCTGGCCGCATCCATTTGGGTCATAGGCAGGCGTACTTCACCTGAGGCAATTTTGCCCATGAGTTCCAGCCCTTTTTTGGCCGGGGCCGGACTCGGATAGCAAAACATAGCGCCCATGAGGGCGAACAGCTGATAGTGCAGTTCCCTGGCCTTGTTCACATCGTTATTCAAGGCTGCTTCGATCATGGCGGCCATTTTTCCCGGCTGCAAATTGGAAACCACCGAGATAACGCCCTTACCGCCAACCAGTACGGTAGGCATGGCGGTAAAGTCATCGCCGGAAAGGATGATGAAATCGTCCGGACACAACTGCACCAGTTCGCTGACCTGATTGAGGCTGCCGCTGGCTTCCTTGATTCCGATAACATTGGGGAGTACAGCCAGGCGGGCAACGGTTGTCGGCAGCATATTGGTTACGGTCCGTCCCGGTACATTGTAGAGTACCATGGGGATATCGACAGCATCGAGAATAGCTTTAAAATGCTGGTACAACCCTTCCTGGCTGGGTTTATTATAATAGGGTACCACTGACAGCACCGCATCGGCGCCGCTGTTTTTCGCCGACTCGGTCAACTCGATGGCTTCCAGGGTGTTATTGGCCCCGGTTCCGGCAATGACCGGCACACGTCCGTTGACGGTCTTGGCGGTCAACTCGATTACCCGTTTATGCTCATCGAAGTTCAACGTTGCAGATTCGCCAGTGGTCCCGCAGGGGACAATCCCATGAATGCCATTGTCGATCTGAAACTCGATCAGATCGATCAATCCTTTTTCATTGATCCTGCCATCCTGCATAGGAGTTACCAATGCGGTTATCGCTCCCTCAAATCGCTTCATTATGCTCTCCTTTTCTTCCTTCGTATTCCAGGACGGCAATTGCCGCTGATAGTACCATGCGTTGTCCTGGCGGACGGATGGTGACAACCTGTGCGACCACCCTCTGTCTACTTGATAAGGGCTTCGGCAGTCAGCTCTCCGCGGTATATGAGATGGGCTGGCCCCTTGAGCAGCACCTGGTCAACCGTGTCCCCCTTGTCGGCCGAAAACTGTACGGTAAGGGCAACGCCGCCCGAGGTCATCATCTCCACCGGTGAACCGGCAAGTCCTTTCGCTCCGGCAATCAGAGCCCCAGCCACCACACCGGTTCCGCAGGCCAGCGTCTCATCCTCAACCCCGCGTTCATAGGTTCGTATCCGGAATCCGTGTTCTGACCGGTCAATGAAGTTGACATTGGTACCGGCCGGAGCAAATTGAGGGTGATGCCGCAACAAGCGTCCCAGTGCGATGACATCGACCGAATCAACCTGCTCGACAAAAATAACCGCATGAGGCACCCCGGTGTCCACACTGTGCACCTCATACACCTGCCCTCCCACCTCAATGGGCCAATCCATGCGGTATGAGTGCGGAGGGGTCATCCGGATAGTGACATGGGTGTCGGCAACGGTGGCATCGATGATGCCGGCCAGAGTTTCAAATCGCATCCGTGCCGCGGCGATACCCTGCATATAGGCAAAACGGGCGACGCAGCGGGCCCCGTTGCCACACATCTCGGCCTCGGAGCCATCAGCGTTGAAAAACCGCCACTTAAAATCGGCCCGATCCGAAGGTTCAATTAAAAAGAGCCCATCAGCGCCCACCGAAAACTTTCGCCGACAGACCCGCCGGGCGAATTCGGCCATCTGCTCCCGGGGAATCAGCGGTTTTCGATGGTCGATAATGATAAAATCGTTGCCCGCACCGCTCATCTTGCAAAACGGCACCGGCAGTTTAATGGTTCGCATAATCGGACTCCTCCCAGCTACCAACGATCAGTGGATTACCGTCACTTCCGGGGATTTGGCGCTCTCGTTGGCCGGACGCCGGCCATCGATGCTCGAAACCGAGTAATATAGCTCAACATTTTTAGGCGCCTTGGTATCGATAAATATTGTATACGGTACCAGCACCGTCCCGACCATCACCGCTTTTTCCTCCGCTGCGGAACGGCGGTAGACTCGATACCCGGCAAGATCCCTGGAGTCGACCCGATTCCAGAATATTTTAATACCGACATCGGTCAAGATGCTCTGCACCTCTGCGGGAGTTGGCGGCGCGGTTCTATCCATTGGATTGGCATCCACTGCAGCACTCATGCCGCTGCTTACGCTGCCCTGGTCATAGCTGTTGATGGCCTGCACCTGATAGGAATAGGATCGACCGTTCTCCACCAGCGTGTCAGTGTACGCGGTCGCCGCAGTGAGCTCGCCGACTTTGTCGAGAGTGCCGCCGTCAACACTGCGATAGACCTGATACTGCACCGGCACGGTCATTGGAGTGGTGTCCTGATGGCTGCTGACCGGCTGCCAACGGAGCGTAATTTTACCGTCTCCGGCCACGACGGTCACCCCTTCCGGAGCCATAGGCGGCGTTTGCCACAGAAAAGAAACGATATTGGAATCTTGAGACTGCCCCCACCAGCCGGTCCGGCTACGGACTTTATAAAAATAGAGATTGCCCGGCCGCAATACCGTTGCCTGATAGGTCGCGGTTCTGCCGCCTTGCGGAGGCATGGAACCGCCGGGCAGCGAGATCGGCGAGGCGAAAGGGATCGGACAGGTCTCGCAATACGAATCCACCGAAACAACGGCTCGGTAGAGATCGAACCCGGCAATATCGGTCACATCATTACCGGTGACGGTTTCCCGAGGGTACCCCCAAAACAGGGTAACCCCTTTTTCGTCCAACTGGTAGTCGAGGTCAGTCACCGCCTTGGGTACTATTTGCTGAGGCGGGACCGGTTTGTCCTTATAGCCGCAACCGCCCAGGGTCAGGACAAGGACAAATGGGACAAGGACAAGGGGCCACTGCATTACCTGTCTGCGGGAGCTGTTCATGTTGTCATTCCTAAGAATTTCTCCACTTTTTCCAGGGCTTCCTCCACCCTGACACCAGCTGTCCCCCCTGCGGAAATCCGGCTGTTCACCGATCCGTCCACGGAGAGCACCTCAAAAATATCCGTTGCAATCAACTCGGAAAACCCCTGCAATTCGGCAAGGGTCAGATCGACAAGTTCACAATCACGTTGCTGACACAAGGCGACAATGCGGCCCACCACGCCATGTGCCTGCCGGAAAGGCATATTGCGACGCACCAGGTAATCGGCCAGGTCAGTGGCCGTCATGAAACCGCCGACGGTTGCCGAACGCAGCCGCTCGACTTTGAATTCGGTATTGTCCAGAAGCTCGGCAGTAATAGACAGACTGGCCTTGACGGTATCCAAAGCATCGAACACCGGTTCCTTGTCTTCCTGCAGATCCCGGTTGTAGGTGAGCGGCAACCCTTTCACCGTCATCAGCAGCGACATGAGGGCGCCGGTCACCCGTCCGGTCTTGCCGCGGATCAGTTCAGGAATATCGGGATTTTTCTTCTGCGGCATGATCGACGATCCGGTACAGTAGCGGTCGCCGATGGTGACAAACTCAAATTCCTTGGACGACCAGAGCACCAGTTCCTCGGCCAGACGGCTGAGATGGAGTTGAATCAGGTTCAGGCAGAACAGGAGTTCCAGGGCAAAATCGCGATCTCCGGTGGTGTCCATGGAATTGGCGGTAACGGCGGCAAAACCGAGATCATCCGCCACGGATTGACGGTCAATCGGCAAGCCGGTACCGGCCATGGCCGCCGCCCCCAAGGGCATAATGTTGATCCGCTGCCGGCAACCCGCAAGCCGGTCTCGATCGCGCTGGAACATCTCGACATAGGCAAGGAGATGATGAGAAAGCAGCACCGGCTGGGCCCGCTGAAGATGGGTATAGCCAGGCATGACCGCACCGAGATACTTTCGTGCCCGTCGGGCAAAGGCCTGCTGGGCCTGACAGAGCAGGCTATCCAGAGCATCGGCTTCATCACGCAGGTAGAGACGAAAATCCAGATTGACCTGATCGTTGCGGCTGCGAGCGGTGTGCAGCTTGGCCCCAGCCGGACCGATCCGGTCGGTCAGGGCCTTTTCGATATTCATGTGGATATCTTCCAGCTCGGGCTTAAAGACAAACTCGCCCCGCTCGATCTCTGCTTCGATTGCTGACAGGCCGTGATCGATCGCTTCGCCTTCCTCGGCGGTAATCAGCCCCTGGCGCACCAGCATGCGCGCATGGGCCTTGGAGCCCATGATATCATGACGGTAGAGCCGTGCGTCGTAGTGGATCGAGGCGCTGAAGGCCTCGACCGAAGCGGCGGTCGCTTCAGAAAAACGACCACCCCACATTTTGCCGGATTGTTGATTGCTGTCCAAGGTCATGGTTATCCGTTTTTCCTCAGGGCCTGGATGCGCAGGCGCAGGGCATTGAGCCGGATAAAACCGGTCGCGTCGGCCTGGTTGTAGACCTCATCTTCTTCAAAAGTGGCAAAGGACTCGGAATAGAGCGAATGATCGGATTTCCGGCCCACTGGAATACAGTTGCCCTTGTACAATTTGAGGCGGACCGTACCGCTGACCGTCGTCTGGGCATCATCCATGGTACGCTGCAACAGCTTCATTTCCGGCGAGAACCAGAACCCGTTGTAGATGAGTTGCGAGTAGCGCGGTACCAGGGAATCCCGGATGCCAAGCACTTCCCTGTCCAAGGTAATGGTTTCCAGATCGCGGTGCGCTGCCCGCAGGATGGTGCCGCCGGGGGTTTCATAGACACCACGGGACTTCATGCCGACAAAGCGGTTCTCCACCATATCGAGCCGGCCGATGCCGTTCTCCCCGCCCAGGGTATTAAGCCTGGTCATCAGGGCCACCGGCCCGAGCCGTTCGCCATCGATGGCCACCGGCGTGCCCTGCTCGAAATCGATCTCAAGGTAGGTCGGCCGGTCGGGAGCCTTTTCCGGCGAGACCGTCAGTTTGAACATGTCCTCGTCCGGTTCGTTCCATGGATCCTCAAGGATGCCGCCCTCAAAGCTGATGTGGAGCAGATTCTCATCGGAACTGTAGGGGTTCTTTTTGGTTACCGGCACCGGAATGTTATGTTCCTTGGCAAAGGCAACCAGTTTCTGCCGGGAGTTCAGATCCCAGATTCGCCAGGGAGCGACGATGGTCAGTTTCGGATCGAGCGCCAGATAGCTGAGCTCGAAGCGCACCTGATCATTGCCCTTGCCTGTGGCGCCGTGGCTGACGGCATCTGCCCCTTCTTCGGCTGCGATCCGCACCTGTTCCTTGGCAATCAGCGGCCGGGCCAGCGAGGTACCCAGCAGATACGAACCCTCATAGATCGCGTTGGCGCGAAAAGCCGGAAAAATATAATCGCGGACAAATTCCTCGCGCAGGTCGGAGATAACCACCTTTTCCGCACCGGTGGCCATGCCTTTGGCCCGGACCGCATCCCAGTCTTCTTTCTGCCCGATGTCAGCTGAATATGCGATGACCGAACAGGCATATTCGCGTTCCAGCCATTTCAAAATAACCGAGGTATCCAACCCGCCGGAATAGGCGAGGACAATCTTTTTCACACTCATAATCCTGCTCTGATCATGCTCCCCGGGGAGCGTAAATGTTAACGGTTCTTATTTGAGGGTACCGGCAATAAAGTGTTCCAATATCGCCTTGTGCAGATGCATTTTGTTTTCCGCCTGATCAAAGACCACACTCTGCGGTCCTTCCAGCACCTCTTCGGTTATTTCCTCACCGCGGTGTGCCGGCAGACAGTGGAGGACGATCGCTTCCTTGTCAGCCTTGGCCAGCAGCGCGTTGTCCAGTTGATAGGATTGAAACAGTCCCAGCCGCTTCTCCTGTTCCGCTTCCTGTCCCATGGAGGCCCAGACATCAACATTGACCACATCCGCCCCGCGGATGGCCTCAACGGGATCACGCAGCACGTCAATCGGATGCGGACTTCGGCCACGAGACTGCGTCAGGATCGCCTCATCAGGCTCGAAACCGTCCGGACAGGCCAGCTTCAACGGGAAGCCGAAGATCGAGGCAGCCTCGATCCAGGAATTGGCCATATTGTTACCATCCCCTATCCAGGCCATCTGTACGGACTCCAAATTGCCTTTTTGTTCAAGGACGGTCATCATGTCACTGAGCACCTGACAGGGATGATAGAGATCCGTCAGGGCATTGATCACCGGAACCGTGGCGTATCGGGCCAGTTCTTCCACCACGTTCTGGCCGAAGGTACGAACGACGATTGCATCGACGTAACGGGACAGGACTCGAGCGGTGTCTTTCAATGGTTCACCGCGGCCCAGTTGCGATTCTTTGGCCGACATGAAAATAACCTGCCCGCCCAGTCCGTACATGGCTGCTTCAAAAGAAACCCGTGTACGGGTCGATGGTTTTTCAAAAAGCAGACAAATTTTGTATCCTGCCAATTGCTGATGGCGGACGCCGTTTTTACTTTCAGCCTTCAGCGTAATCGCCCGGTCAATCAACGACTGCAGTTCTTCCCGAGTAAAATCTCCTAATGCCAACAAATGCTTGTTCATAACACTTTCTCATGTAATCCGGGAACGACTCAGCATGTCCGCATTTCGGCTCCATTGCGCCCTGCAATACCGATCGTCCACTCAGGTAAAAAAATAATGGATACAAAAAAACAAGGCGTTTGCAAAGGGATTTCACCAAAGCGTACCTGATTGCCGATGTTTGCAACCGAAAAGATTTTCAGTTGACGACTCCGGCAACCGCCTTGTCAAAAAAAAGGGCAGTGAGAAGGATTTTCAGACCGATAATGATCAGGATTGTTCCACCGGCAACCTCGACCCGTTTCCCCCAGAGCTTGCCAGCCCGTGTTCCGAGAAAAAGCCCTATAACGGTAAAAAGACAGGCCACCAAACCGATCACCAGCGAAGGAATCCAAACCACCACATCAATCATTGCCAGCGTCAGCCCCACGGCCAATGCATCGATACTGGTGGCAACGGAAAGCGCCACCATGGTCATCCCCCTGCTGGGGTCGGTAGCACGCTCTTCTCCCTCCACTGCGGTCAGTGCCTCGTAGACCATGCGCCCGCCGATGGTCATGAGCAGAAGAAAGGCCAGCCAGTGGCTCCAGGCGGCAACAAAGGATTGGACGGTTAAACCCGCCAGCCAGCCGATCACCGGCATCAGTCCCTGAAAAAGACCAAAATGAAAGGCGAGGCGGAAGCAGGGGCGGAACGTCAGAGGACGAAGAATGGCCCCCGCTGCCAGCGCCACGGCAAAAGCATCCATGGCCAACGCCACGGACAGGGCGACGAGAGAAAAACTATCCAAAACTTACCATATCGCTGGGGAATATCGACACTCAGGCGATCCCGTCCAGCACCTGGCAGAGCTTGTCAATCAGCATATCGATTTCCTCATGACTGACGATAAGCGGCGGGACAAACCGCAACACCCGGTTGCCGGCAAAATTGATCAACACGCCTTGTTCAAAAAGGTGCTGGACAATGGCCAGCCCGTGCTCGATCCCTTTTTCGGTCAGCACCAGCCCAAGCAGCAGCCCGCGCCCTCGAACGCCGGTGGCCAGATGCGGATAACGTTCGGCCACGCCCTGGAGTTTATCAACGAAATACCGACTCTTTTCCCGCACCGACTCCAAAAATCCGTCGGCCAGCATAATCTTCAGGACCTCAACCGCCCCTGCAGCGGCAACCGGATTACCGCCGAACGTGGAGGCATGGCTGCCGGCGACAAGCGATGCGGCAATCTCCTTGGTGGTCAGCATGGCGCCAATGGGCAGGCCATTGCCCAGCGCTTTGGCCAGAGTCATGATATCCGGTGTCACTCCCAGTTGTTCATGGGCAAAAAGCGTACCGGTGCGTCCCAAACCGGTCTGCACCTCGTCAAAAATCAACAGCAATCCGTGCCGATCGCACATATCGCGAATGGCGTGCAGGTACTCGGGTTCCAGCGGCCGCACGCCGCTTTCTCCTTGCAGCGGTTCGCAGAGGATGGCGCAGGTCTGCGGGGTGATCAATGCCTCAAGGGTTTGCGGATCGCCGAATTGCGCGTGAACAAAGCCCTGCGGCAGCGGTTCGAAGCCCTGATGAAAGCGGGGCTGGCCGGTAGCGGCAACGGTTGCCAAGGTTCGGCCGTGGAAAGACCCGGACAACGAAATGATCTCGAATTTTCCTGGCGCACTGTGGATTCGAGCCAGCTTAATGGCCGCCTCGTTGGCTTCCGCCCCGCTGTTGCCCATGAAGACCCGGTCGGCAAAACAATGACGGGTGAGCAGTTCCGCCAACTCAATCTGCGGCGGCGTATGGAACAGATTGGAAACATGGACCAGGGAACCCGCCTGGCGACAGATCGCCTCTGTTACCTGTGGATGACAATGTCCCAGCGAACAGACCGCAATGCCGGCGAGAAAATCGAGATACTCCTTACCGTCCGCATCCCAAAGCCTGCACCCGCTCCCTTTTACCATTGCAGCCGGAAACCGGTTATAGGTACCGACAAACACCTCTTCCCCCCTGGCTGCCCATTCAGCGTTGCTCATGCCACCAACTCCGTCCCGATACCTTTGCGGGTAAAAATTTCCAGTAATATTGCATGTTCCTGCCGGCCGTCAATAATGTGCGCCTTGGTCACGCCGCCATCCAGCGCTGATTTGCAGCAGTTGACTTTGGGGATCATTCCGCCTTGAATCACTCCGGCCTTGATGAGATCATCGATCTGGTCGCGATAGATGGTGGAGATCAACTCACCCTTGCTGTTTTTCACCCCTTCCACATCGGTGAGCAGCATCAGCTTGACCGCATTTAACTCGGCGGCAATGGCCCCGGCTACCAGATCGGCGTTGATATTAAACGCCTGCCCATCTTCGCCTACTCCGACGGGAGCGATAACCGGTATAAAATCTTCGCGGTCCAGGACGGAAAGAATCTCCGGATTAATGCGGGTCACTTCGCCGACCCTGCCAATATCAATGAGTTCCGGGGGCCGGTCCTCACCGGTGGACTTGCCGTGGAGAGACAACTTGCGAGCCTGCACCAGGTCGCCATCTCGGCCGGAAAGGCCGACAGCTTTTCCGCCGCAATGGTTGATCAGGCCGACAATTTCCTTGTTGACCTTGCCCACCAAGACCATCTCCACCACATCCATGGTTTCACCGTCGGTCACCCGCATCCCCTGAACATAGCTGGGGGTAATCTGCATCTTCTCCAGGAAACGGTTGATCTGCGGCCCGCCGCCATGGACGATGACCGGATTGATACCGATATATTTCATCAAGATGATGTCCAGAGCGAAGTTTCGCTTCAGCACCTCATCAACCATGGCATGCCCGCCGTATTTAATAACCACCGTTTTTTCCCTGAACTCACTGATAAACGGCAGCGATTCAACAAGCACTTTAGCCTTTGCGACTTCTTCATGTAGCATTTTCCCGTTCCCCCACGTTCCGCGCCCCTTACCGTTGCAGGCGATTTGAAAAAAATTATTTTACTCCTGCTTTAACCCCATGTAAACCTTTCTATTTCTTGTTTCGGTAAAAAGGAACGGTATCCTCGGACCTAACCTCTTTACATTTTTTTGATAACACAGTACTATCCTCTTGATCCTTGCAATAAACAATCCTGAACCAGCAACAATACTATTTTCACTTGAATTTCTGAGGACATACCCATGTGGCATTTCCTTGCTGCCGCACATCGAATCCTGCTGATAACCGTCATTAGCCTTCTCGGTTTTGCAGCAACCTGCGGTGCAGCAACCAACAACGCGTCGGAACCGATTAACATCGAAGCCAACCGAATGATTTCCCAGGAAAATAAAAACACCGTCGTCTTCATCGGCAAGGTTGATGCACGCCAGGGAAACCTCACCATCCGCTCTGATGAAATGACCGTTTACTATACCGAAAAGAAAAACGGTACCAGCAAGCAAGCCACCAGCCAGATGGAAAAACTCATCTGTAAAAACAACGTCAAAATCACTCAGGGCGACTGGCTGGGAACCGGCGACCGCATGGATTACTTTGCCAAGGAGCGCAAGGTTATTCTGTCCGGCAATGCCAAGGCCTGGCAGGGCAAGAACATGGTCTCCGGCAAGACCATCGTCTATTACCTGGACGAAAAACGATCGGTCGTTGAACAAGACGAAACCTCAAAAGGCAGAGTCAGGGCTATCATCCATCCGGAATCCAAGAAAAAGCCATGACCAAACCATCTGTCCTCGAAACCAGGGCCATCGTCAAAGAATATCAGCACCGGCGGGTTGTCGATCAGGTCAGCCTACAGGTCAAGAGTTCCTCCGTAGTTGGACTGCTGGGGCCGAACGGTGCTGGAAAAACCACCACCTTTTATTCGATTGTCGGTTTTGTCCGCCCTACCAGTGGTGCTATTTTTCTGGACGAGGAAGATATCACCGCCCTCCCCATTCATAAACGAGCCTCCCGCGGTATTACCTATCTGGCCCAGGAACCCTCGGTCTTTAAAAAGCTGACGGTCGAGGAAAATATCCGAATCGTTCTTGAACCTCTGGGATTACCGCGAAATGAGATCAACAACCGAATTGAAGAACTTTTGGCGGAACTCAAACTCGAATACCTGGCCGGCAACAAAGGGCACGCCCTTTCCGGAGGCGAGCGGCGACGTGTTGAAATCATCCGTGCCCTGGCAACCCGGCCACGGTTCATCCTCCTGGACGAACCATTCGCTGGAGTCGACCCCCTTTCGGTTGCCGACCTGCAGCAGATCATCCGCGATCTCAAGGAAAAAGGATTGGGGGTGCTTATTTCTGATCACAACGTCCGGGAGACCTTGCAGGTCTGCGATTTCGCCTATATCATGAACAGCGGTCAGATTTTGACCAGCGGCGTGGCAAATGATATCATTGAAAGCGCAGTAGCCCGCAAAATGTACCTCGGTGCCAATTTCCACATGTAACAGCCAAGGATCGTACGCCGAACCTCGGTGTATCAAAACCAACACATGAAACAAACTCGATAAGGCATGGCACTTGAACTCAGACAGAGCCTAAAGCTCGCACAAAAACTGGTAATGACGCCGCAGCTGCGTCAGGCTATCAAGTTGTTGCAGCTTGGTCGTCTTGAGCTCACAGAAGCCCTGCAGGCCGAAATTGAACAGAACCCCATGCTGGAGGAGGTTGTACCTCCGCTCGAGCAGCCAACAAACCCGGAAGCCCTGAGCGCTGAAGAAAATCCCTATCAGCCCGAAGCCCCGGTTACTGACAGCATCAAGGGCGATGACCCAACAACCGTGGGCGAGGTCAACTGGGAGGACTATTCCAACAATTTCGATTCGGATTTTTCCTTTGCCCACGAAACACCGCCGGCGGATGCTCCGTCCCAGTTCGATTTCATTTCCGCGACGCCCGGCCTGGCCTCTTATCTGCAATGGCAGCTGACCCACCTGGATTTGACCGAACGGGATATTGAACAAACCGAATTTATTATCGGCAACCTCGATGGCCACGGGTTTTTCGAGGCCTCCATCGACGATATCTGTCAATTTTGCCACTGCACCGAAGAAGAAGCAGAGGGGGCCCTACGGCTGGTGCAAAGCCTCGACCCCGCAGGGATCGCGGCCCGGGACATTCGAGAATCCCTGCTGCTGCAGTTGGACCGTCTGGATTACTACGACACCCTGCCCTACCGGCTCGTCGAAGAGCACATGCATCTGCTCGAGACCAGAAACTATGCTCAAATGGCGCGGGAAACCGGCGCACCGCTGAAAAAAATCACCGAGGCGGTTGCAGTCATTCAGGAGCTGACCCCCTATCCCGGCAACGAATTCAGCAACGAGCAGACGAATTACGTCATCCCCGATGTCTATATCCACAAAATCGATGGTGAATTCATCATCCAGCTTAACGATGACGGACTGCCGCAGTTGCAGATTTCCAGCGAATACAATCAATTGCTCAAGCAAAGGAAAGCCCTGCCCCCGGAATCGCGTGGTTACCTGCGAGAGAGCAAAAGAAATGCCGAGTGGTTCATTAAATCGATCGAGCAACGTCAGCGGACCATTTACAAAGTGGTGGAAAGTCTGCTGAAATTCCAGCGTGAATTCTTTGAACACGGATCAGGCTCCATGCGGCCCCTGATTTTGCGGGATGTGGCCGAAGATATCGGCATGCACGAATCCACCGTCAGTCGCGTCACCTCCAACAAATACGTCCATACGCCCCAGGGGATTTACGAGTTGAAATATTTTTTCAGCACTGCAGTGGCGACTTCCGACGGCGACACAGTGGCGGCAGAAGCGATCAAAACCCGCATCCGACAGCTGGTGAGCAACGAGAACCCGGCAAAACCGCTCAGCGACAACAAAATTTCCGAACTGCTGGCCAAGGAAAACATCACCGTCGCCCGGCGCACTGTCGCCAAATATAGGGATCAGTTAAAGATACTGCCGGTAAAACATCGCCGACAGATACAATTGAGCTGAACAGAGGCTATGCTTCAGCTGAAGAAAGAAACCATTATCATGGACATGAAGGCCGCCAGCAAGGAGGGCGCCCTCCGGGAACTGGCCGCTCGAGCGGCCGTACAATGCGGCCGTTTCACCGAGGAAATTCTCTATAACGTCCTGCTGGAACGTGAAGCCGTGGGTTCGACCGGAGTCGGCAACGGAGTGGCCATACCCCACGGCAAGATCGAAGGACTGGATGAGATCACCCTCTGCTTCGGCCGTAGCAGAACGGGCCTTCCTTTTGATGCGATCGACAAACAACCGGTCCACCTCTTTGTCCTGATGATTTCACCAGCCAGCAAGGCCGGAGAATATTTACAGGCCCTGGCCCAGGTCAGCAAAATCCTCAAAAAAAGCACCAACCGTCAGTATTTGCTCGACTGTAAAAACTGGGAAGAAGTCGCCGCTTTGTTCGCCGCAACTCCGGGCCAGGCCTGACGGTACAAGCGCGGCCCGGTTTGCGTGGCATGGACGTCGGAAGCGATCAATCAGGTCAAGTCCGGATCATCTCCGCGATCTGGAAGGCCATTTCCAGCGATTGCTCTGCATTGAGCCGCGGATCGCAGGTCGTCAGGTAACGTAGCCCCAACTGATCCCCCGAAAGCTGACGAGCCCCGCCGATACATTCGGTGACATCATCGCCGGTTAATTCAAAATGAACCCCGCCGGGGATGGTGCCCTCCACCCAATTCAGCTCAAAAAAGCACCGTAATTCCGAAAGAATATTTTCAAAATCCCGGGTTTTATGACCGGAATCGGCACTGAAGGTATTGGCGTGCATCGGATCGCAGGTCCACAACACCTGCAGGCCGGCATTCTTTACCGCCCGCAACAGCGGCGGCAGATGCTTTTCGATGGCCTTGAAGCCGAAACGGGTAATCAGGGTCATGCGACCAGGCTCGTTTTCAGGATTCAGCCGCTCGATGATCGACAGGATATCGTCAATCTGGTAATTCGGTCCCACTTTCATCCCCAAGGGGTTACGCACCCCGCGGAGAAATTCAATATGGGCACCATCAATCTGCCGCGTCCGATCGCCGATCCACAGCATATGGCCGGAACAATCGTACCACCCGCCGGCAATGGAATCTTCACGGGTCAGGGCCTCTTCGTAGCCTAAAAACAGGGCCTCATGCGAGGTATAGAACTGCGCCTCTTTCAGCTGGGGTATATCAGTGGAAATGCCGATGGTTTCCATGAATTTCAAGGCATTGCTGATCTGCTTCGCCATCCGCTCATACGAGCGTCCCATGGGTGATTTCTTGACAAACTCCTGATTCCAGGCTTGAACCCGGTGCAGGGAACTGAAACCGCCACGGGTAAAGGCGCGCAGCAGATTCATGGTCGCCGCCGACAGATGATACCCTTTCAGCAGCCGCTCGGGATTTGGAATTCTGGCCTCCAGCAACGGGTCGGCGGAATTGGCCATATCGCCGCGGTAGCTGGGGATTTCCTTGCCGTTAACCATTTCGGTGTCGCTGGAACGTGGCTTGGCGTATTGCCCTGCGATACGGCCGACCTTGACCACAGGCTTGTTACCTGCGTAGGTAAGCACGACGGCCATCTGCAACAGCACCTTGAGGGTCTCTCGGATATTAGGCGCGGTGCAGCGGGAAAATTCTTCGGAACAATCACCCCCCTGGAGCAGGAAGGCCTCTCCCTTGACCGCTTTGGCAAGCATGGCTTTCAGGTCACGAATCTCACCGGCGAAAACCAACGGCGGCAGCAAGGAAAGCGTCTGAATGATTTCTTCGTAATGCTCTTTATCCGGCCATTTCGGCTGCTGCAGGGCGTTGAAATTATGCCAGCTCGACTTGGTCCAGTTCTTCGTATTCATCGTCATCGTTTTCCGCGTTGTTGTTTCATAATATTTATTGCTGCTGTTTCCGGTCATCGATACGGGTGCCGGTCACGCTCCTTTATTGTTCTGCATCCGGCACGCAACGACTGCCCATGCAGCACACTTCCTGATCAAAAACATTGAGAATCCGCAAGGCCCTGTCACGCTGGACAGGATCGGCAAACGGTTCAAAATCATATTCTTGCGACAGGGCTTCGGCCTGCTTTCGGTCGGGAATACACTCCATACCGACAGCCAGGACCTTACCGCGTGCCGTTTCGAGCAATTCAGCATCCCGACCGTTGGTCACCACAGCCAAGGGGATGCGATACTCGGGATCCAGAATACGGGCCGCAGCAATCGCTGCTGTCTCCCGGGTCACCAGGGAACCGGGTCCATAGCGAAGAATAAACAGCCGCCGGCCATTAATCCGTATCGTCAGTTCAATCAGGGTTTGCGCTCGGTTGTCGTTGTAGCAGGAATCAATACGTAACCGAGGTTCCAACTCTTCTTTTGCATAGCCGAGCTGTTCCACCAGCAAACGGGCCAATTCCTGCCGGATTCGTTCATCATCGGTATCAGGCAATGTTTCACCAGTGAGATAGTCCCGCAACACACCGTAGACAATATGATGCCCTGAAGTATCAATCATGGAGCAATCCTGAAAAAAACGTGTGGAAAACAGCCGGGATGAGGAACAATCGTTGCTGCGCACCAACCACCGACCCGTATTCCCCGCTCAAGCGGGCAAATATGACCCAAAAGCAGGCAGTAATCATGTAGGTAATCGCATAACACTGGTTTTGTCAATCTCCAAATAGCACCACGGGCCAACAGGAATAACTCTGCGGATTGCCGGTTCGGCTGCGTTGTTTACCGGCTGCGGGGGCTGCTCTTGCGGAAACACTCGCCCTGGATGGAGAATCCGGGTATGTTTGCGGACTTGTTTTCGATCCGACGTTCCGGCGTTGCCCAAACGCCTCTTTGCAAATTTAGCCCTTTAATTTCCATGACACCCCCATCCCTTGACCCCACCACCGATAAACAATGGCTGAAGATTACTCTGCTCTGCCCTCTGCCGCTGCTCGAATCAGCCGCAGATCTGATGGCCGTGCTCAGCGGGACCGGGGTGGAACAGACCCCCGAAACCGCATCCGGCGCCTATATCAGCGGTTTTTTTCAGCTGGCTGCAAGCAGCAATGACGACCAGGCAATCCCAAAAACCGCTGACCAGATTCTAGAACAGGTGCACGAGCAGATGAGCGAGCTTTTTGCTCTCTACAACTGCACACCGGAACAACCGACGACCACCTTGCTCGCCGATGAGGACTGGGCCATCAGTTGGCAGCAATATTTCAAACCGTTTGAGATCGTTCCCGGCCTGGTAATCAAACCTTCCTGGGAAGACTACCAGCGGGAACCAGGGCAGCATATTCTTGAACTGGATCCCGGAATGGCCTTTGGCACCGGCCAACATGCTTCGACCCGAATGGCACTTGCCTTTATTGCCCAATGCATGCGGGAACAGACGGCGCGATCAGTGCTGGATGTCGGCACCGGCACCGGTATCCTGGCCATGGCTGCCGCCCTTTTCGGCGCCGAACGGATTATTGCTATCGATAACGACCCGGATGCGGTGACCGTGGCGCGAGAAAATATCGAAAAAAATCGGCTTGACACACGAATCGAAACCAGCACCACTCCGGTTGAAGAGATCCAGGAATCGTACCAACTGGTCTGCGCAAACATTGTTCATGATGTGCTGGTGACCATGGCCCCGGTCGTAACGAGACTGACCGCACCCGGCGGTCACTTGATTCTGGCCGGAATTCTCAGCGGCGAGCAGGAGAAAAACATCATAGCCGTTTATGCACAAGCGGGCATGACCCTTCGCGACCGGCAGTATCAGGATGAATGGGTGGCACTGTTGCTGACACGCCCATAATGGCATGTGTCAACCCACACCCCGGCTGTTCGCCCCTGACCGGAAAAAAAGAAGCGGACCCAAAGGAACCGCAACTTTTTCTTGACGGCCGGAAAACTGTATGCTAATTAGCCAATCTCCAAATGGACATGACTTTTTTCGAAAGTGATGACCATTTTTGCTGCGAGTTGCATTCCTCGGTAGCTCAGTTGGTAGAGCAGGTGGCTGTTAACCACCCTGTCGGCGGTTCGAGTCCGTCCCGAGGAGCCAAAAATTATTCCGTCGTCTTCGGCGGTTGCTGTTAATACAAAACCCCGTGGGATCTCTCACGGGGTTTTGCTGTTTCTATACACCCCTCACCCCGTGCAGTCAGTGATTGCTGTATCCGGCAATACAACGAACCCCAATGTTCGCCTGCCAGGTCAATCAGCGAGGAAAGGGGGAAGGAGTCGAAACATCTCTCCCATGCACGCATCCGCATCCTTTCCAAAACGGTCTCTTCACGACCGATACCCCCGATAATCGCATGCTCTGCGCGGCATGAACACCATTCGCTGTACGCAGACCCCTCGAATAGAATGGCTGAAGGTGTGAATATGCTTGAACTGTTTGATGAATGGAAATTCTTGGCTGGACTGGGTATTTTTTTGTTCGGCATGTTCATGCTGGAGGAATCCATTAAACTGCTGGCCGGTCGGTCATTCAAGACCCTGATTCGCCGGTTTACCGACACGCGCCTCAAGGGTTTGACCACCGGGATGGTGACCACTGCCATCCTGCAAAGCAGTTCAGCTGTTTCCCTGATGGTACTGGCCTTTGTCGGGGCGGGCCTGATGTCGCTGGTCAACGCTATTTCTGTCATCATGGGCGCCATGGTCGGTACAACCTGCACCGCCTGGATCGTGGCAATATTCGGCTTTAAATTAAAAATTGACACCTTTGCCCTGCCGCTGGTCGGCCTCGGCGGACTGGGGTTGATCGTTTTTTCCAGCTCTGCCCGTTATGTCAATATAAGTAAACTGCTGGCGGCGTTCGGATTCCTCTTCCATGGCCTGGATTTCATGAAAACCAGCGTCGAAGCCTTTGCCGCTTCTGCCGGCGATCTCTCCTTGCTCCCCGACCTGGGGTTATGGGTTTATATCCTCGCCGGCATCGTCCTCACCGCCCTCATGCAGTCCAGCTCCGCGACGATCGCCATCATTCTCACCACTCTGTTCTCAGGTATTATCGACTTCACACAGGGGGTCGGAATGGTCATTGGTGCCAATATCGGCACTACGGTGACCATCCTGCTGGGTGCGATTGGCGGGACACCGGTCAAAAAACAGGCTGCGGCCAGTTCGCTGGTCTTCAATGCGGGCACGGCCCTGATTATCCTGCCGATACTGCCCCTGCTGTTCTGGGCCATTAATGATGTTTTCGCCCTCGCCGATAATCCCGTTTTGGGCATAGCCCTCTTCCATACCTTGTTCAACGTTATCGGCGTCCTTTTTTTCTCCCCCTGGATCCCTGCTTTTGCCCGGTTGCTGCAACGTCTGTTCTCGGAAAAAAGAACGGTTCTAAGCCGATACATCCACAACACCGCACCCCAGGTGCCGGAAGCGGCCGTCGCCGCCCTGCGCCATGAAATACGGCACCAGCTGCTCCTGTCGATCCGGTATATCGGTGTCCACTACGGCTTGCGGCCAGAGCAGGTGCGGGCGGCAGCGAACAGCACCAGACCTACCTATGAAGATCTGGAACGATTCCATGCGGAAATCTTTACCTTTTATGCACAGATACAATCCCATGCAATCGATCAGCGCGAGGCGGTCCAGCTGGAACCGCTGATCCGGTCAAGCCGCAGCATCATGAATGCCACCAGGAATTTTTTTCAATTATTCCCGGAGGTCGAGGACATCGGCCGGGAAGACAAGCCCTTCCTGATCACGGCCTATCGGGACTTTCATGACCGGCTGGAGCTGGTGTGGATCATCGTTGAAGGGGTGGCGGAACAATCTGATCCGGCCCGTCAGCACGATGAGCTGAACCGATTTTTCAAAGCCATCGAAGAGACGGACAAACACTTTATCCGCTCCTGTTCCGCCTCGGTGGCCCAGGGGGTCATCCATGACTATGAAGTGACCAAACTGCTGATGATCAACCGGTTATTCACCCAGTCCTGCCGGATGCTGGTGTTGAGCATGCAGGCCCTGATTGAAAATCACAACCGCGAGAGTTCCCCGGCGCCAACAATGAACGCTGATGCCCAGGTCGGCTGAACATTTCCGCCGCGCGCTCCACCCTGTCATCAGTGGGTGACAGGGGAGCGCATGCGCACGCTCCGACGGGGGGCACAGCAGCAAGAAAGAATGAAGATTGGACAAATTGCGTAATTCGGAGTATAATTTTTGGTTCCGGTCGGATTCCGACCTCATTTTCTCCTCATCCCTTACAAGGGTCCAGACAGGCACCATACGGAAACGAAAGCAACGTGAGCAGTCAACATCGCAAAGAAATAGAAAAACGACGAACCTTCGGCATCATCAGCCATCCCGATGCCGGTAAGACCACCCTGACCGAAAAGCTGCTGCTCTTCGGTGGCGCCATCCAGATGGCAGGCGCGGTCAAATCGCGCAAAACCGCGGTACATGCCACCAGCGACTGGATGGCGATTGAAAAGGAACGCGGTATTTCGGTCACGACCTCGGTGATGAAATTCAATTACCGGGACTACGAGATCAACCTGCTCGATACCCCCGGCCATCAGGATTTCTCCGAAGACACCTATCGGGTACTGACCGCCGTGGATTCCGCCCTGATGGTCATCGACAGCGCCAAGGGCGTCGAGACCCAGACCACCAAACTGATGGAGGTCTGTCGGATGCGCAATACCCCGATCATCACCTTCATCAACAAGCTGGACCGCGACGGCATGGATCCCCTGGATATCCTCGCCGATATCGAGGAAAAGCTGCAGATCGAATGCGTGCCGCTTTCCTGGCCCATCGGCATGGGAAAGGGCTTCAAGGGCGTGTACGATCTGCATCGCAAGCAGATCACCCTCTTTACCCCCAGCCAGGATACCCGCCCCGAAGACGCCATTGTGGTCCAGGATCTTGCCGATCCTAAGCTGGACAGCCTGCTCGGCCAGTTCGCCGCGGAAAAACTGCGCGAGGATATCGAACTCCTGCAGGGTGCGGCCAACCCCTTTGAATACGAACAGTATCTCAAGGCCGGCCAGACACCGGTCTTCTTTGGCAGCGCCATCAACAACTTCGGGGTGCGAGAACTGCTCGACGCCTTTGTTGAACTCTCTCCCGCTCCCGGTCCGCGGGCCACCCTGACCCGAATGGTCGACCCCGAGGAAGAAACCTTCAGCGGCTTCACCTTTAAGATCCAGGCGAACATGGACCCGGCTCACCGGGACCGGATTGCCTTTTTCCGCATCTGTTCCGGCAAATTCGTCCGCGGCATGAAGGTTATGCATCACCGCCTGGGCAAGGAAGTGAATCTGAGCAATGCCACGGTCTTCATGGCCCAGAACCGCTCCCATGTCGACGAGGCTTATCCGGGCGATATTATTGGCATCCATAACCACGGCACCATCAAGATCGGCGACACCTTCACCGACAAGGAAGAGCTCAAGTTCACCGGTATCCCCAATTTTGCCCCGGAACATTTTCGGCGGGTGGTCCTGAAAAATCCGCTCAAGATGAAACAACTGCAGAAGGGGCTGCTGCAGATGGCGGAAGAAGGCGCGGTCCAGGTCTTCCGGCCTATTGTCGGCAATGACTATATCCTCGGCGCGGTCGGCGTCCTGCAGTTCGAAGTGACCATGACCCGGCTCAAAGACGAATACGGGGTCGAGGTCGCCTATGAGCCCCTCAGCTACACCCTGGCCCGTTGGGTACACAGCGAGAACAAGCAGCAGCTGCGGGAGTTTGAAAAGAAATACCAGTTCAACCTCGCCCTGGATGCCGAAGGCCATCTCTCCTATCTGGCCGAGGGCAGCTGGCGGTTGGCCCACACCCAGGAATTGTTCCCCGAGGTGGAATTCCACAACACCAGGGAATCGGTCTAGACAGCCCGCTGCCGCCTGCTGTCATGCACTCCTGCCCGCCATCGACTGCCTGCCGCCAACCGTGATCCTGCTCGTTGCCCCACCCGTGGCCAAACCGGGCGAGCCACCCGCCGGCATTGCCCAATTGGCGGGCACCCTGCGTCATCATTCCGTCCCCTGCACCCTCCTGGACGCCAGCCTGGAGGGGTTGCTTTTCCTTATCGAGGCTGCCGGCAATCCCGAGGATACCTGGTCGTTGCGAGCCCTGCGCCACCGTGATGCCAACCTGGCGGCCCTCCGTTCCCCCTCGCTCTACGGCAACATTGACCGCTACCAGCGGGCAGTGCGCGATTGCAATCGCGTCCTGGAACTGGCGGCCCGCTCTCACCCCACACTCAGTCTCAATTTCTCCAACTATCAGGATACCGGTGCCAACCCGCTGAACAGCGAGGAACTGCTCAAAGCTGCGCAAACCTATTCCAGCAATATCTTTTTCCCGTACTTCCAGCAACGGCTGCCCGCCCTGCTGGAGACAACCAACCCCCATTGGGTCGGCATCTCCCTTTCTTATCTCAGCCAGGCCCTGTGCACCTTTGCCCTGCTCGGCTACCTCAAGGCACATTTTCCCCAGCTGACGCTGATTCTGGGCGGCGGCCTGATCACCTCATGGATGAGCAGCCCGGAGTGGAGCGACCCCTTCAGCGGCCTGGTCGATCACTGTATTGCCGGGCCGGGCGAGGCACCGCTGCTCAAGCTCCTGGGAATCGAGGAAACAGCGGATGAGCTGCTGCCGGAGTACACCGGCCTGCCCATGGACACGTATCTCGCCCCCGGCCCCATCCTGCCCTATGCCGCATCCCGCGGCTGCTACTGGAATAAGTGTTCCTTCTGTCCGGAACCCGCGGAACAAAACCGCTACAGCCAGACCAGTCCGGCCACGGTCGTGTCCCATCTGCACCACCTGTGCGACCAACTGCAGCCGGTACTCATCCATCTGCTCGACAACGCGGTCAGCCCGGCGCTGATGCAGAGACTGTGCGATGATCCACCCGGTGCCCCCTGGTACGGTTTTGCCCGTGTCCACGAACAGCTGGCCGACGAGGCCTATTGCCGGCGCTTGCGCCTGTCCGGGTGTGTCCTGCTCAAACTCGGCCTGGAATCCGGCAACCAGGAGGTCCTGGAAACCATGCACAAGGGCATCCGCCTGGATCTGGTGGCACGGGTACTCACGGCTCTGCAGCGAGCCGGTATTGCCACCTATGTGTACCTGCTCTTCGGCACCCCTTCGGAATCGCTGATCGAGGCCCGCCAGACCCTGGATTTCACCCTGCGCCATCACCAGGCCATCACCTTTCTCAATCTGGCCATCTTTAACATGCCCATAACCGGCGAGGATGCACGCCGCTTGCAGGCTGGCGAATTCTATGAAGGCGATCTGTCGCTCTACCGCGATTTTGTCCATCCCCGCGGCTGGGACCGGCGGTCGATCCGAACCTTTCTCGATCGGGAGTTCAAGCGCCATCCCTTGATCACTCCCATTCTCCGCCGCGACCCGCCTCTGTTCACCTCCAATCATGCCGCCTTTTTCAGCGGAGATTTTCCCTGGCCGGGAACTCGCGAAAAGAAAAAAAAACACACGCCCCGTCCTCACTTTGAAGCGGAAAAAAATCGCCTTTAATGCTAGGTTGCAGACTGCGGCCCACCTGATTTGCCGCAAGAAAGTGTTGGCCGCCGCGACTCGCACGCGGCCGGCAGTCTGACTCGACCGCTTCTCCGGCTCTTTGCCGGTTGTGCTCCACATCTGGAAAAAAGGAAAAGATCATGCCTTCTATCGTCACCCAGCTCTACCGCCGGATCAAACCGAACCTCACCCATTGTTTTCATGTCGAATCCAGCCGCACGCTGCAACCGGAGGAGCTGGAACGGCTGCGCCTGATCCTGGCCGACGGCTTCCTCATCGATACCGTGTCGCTGCAACCGATTCTACAGGGAGAGCGGGTGGTCGAGGTCGGCCCCCGGCTCAACTTTGCCACCGCCTGGTCCTCCAACATGGTATCCATCTGCCAGGCCGTTGGCCTGGACAGCATCTCTCGAGTGGAGCGGTCCCGCCGCTATCTCGTTCCTGAGGACGAAGACCTGCAGACGTTCATCGACACCCACCATGACCGGATGACCGAGTGCGTCTATACCGGTCCGCTGACCACGTTCGAGACCGGTATCGTCCCGGAACCGGTGTACGAGATTGATCTCATGAGCAAGGGGCCGGACGGCCTGCTCGAAATTCCCGGCATTTCCATGGACCAGTGGGATCGCGAGCTGTATTACCGCTACTTTGTCGAGCGCTGCCACCGCAACCCGACCATCGTTGAGATCATGGATCTCAACAACGCCAATTCCGAACACTCCCGCCACGGTTTTTTCCGCGGCAAACAGGTGATCGACGACAAGGAATACGACAAAACCCTGTTTCAGGTGGTCACCGACACCCTCAAAGCCAATCCCAAGGGCAGCAAGGTAGCCTTCAAGGATAACTCCAGTGTCATTCAGGGCCACACCATCCACACCCTGCATCCCCAGCAACCGGGATGCCCCTCGGCCCTGCAGCCGGCGGAGGTCTGCTACCATCCCCTGCTGACCGCCGAGACCCATAATTTCCCCACCGGCGTGGCCCCCTTTCCCGGCGCGGAAACCGGGACCGGCGGCCGCATACGCGATGTCCAGGGCACCGGACGCGGCGGTTTTGTCATGGCGGGCACTGCCGGCTACTGCGTGGCCAATCTCCATATCCCCGACTATCCCCTGGAGTGGGAGAACCGCTACACCTGCCCGGACAGCCTGGCCCCGGCCCTGGAGATCGAGATCGAGGCCAGCAACGGTGCCTCGGATTACGGCAACAAATTCGGAGAACCCTTGATCCAGGGTTTTACCCGCTCTTTTGACCTGCGCCTGGAAAACGGCGAACGGTGGGGTTTTCTCAAACCTATCATGTTCACCGCCGGCGTCGGCCAGATAGATGACCGGCACACCGAGAAGATGACCGCGACCAAAGGAATGCTCATCGTTCAGGTGGGTGGTCCGGCCTACCGGGTCGGGTTCGGCGGCGGCGCGGCCTCGAGCATGATGCAGGGCGAGAACGAGTCAAAGCTCGATTTCGATGCGGTCCAGCGCGGCGATGCCGAGATGGAACAGAAAATGAACCGGGTCATCCGCGCCTGCAACGAAATGGGCGACCGCAGCCTGATCGATGTCATCCATGACCAAGGCGCCGGAGGTCCGGCCAATGTGCTCAAGGAGCTGGTCGAACATGCAGGCGGCCGGGTCGAGATCCGCAACATCCGGGTGGGCGATCCCACCATGTCGGTGCTGGAGATCTATGTGGCCGAATACCAGGAACGCACCGGCTTCCTCATCAGCCCGGAGAACATCGACCAATTCCAGGCCATTTGCGACCGGGAAAAGGTGGCGTGCGAGGTCCTGGGCGAGGTCACCGGCGACCTACGTTTTATTGTCCATGACAGCCAGGACGGCTCCACCCCGGTGGATATCGAGATCCCCCACCTGCTCGGTGATATTCCGCAGAAAACCTTTACCGACCATCGCTCTACCGCAGCCCTGCAGCCTTTTGCCCCCCCTGCCAAGCTGAGCGTCCGCGATGCCTTGCACAACGTACTGCGGCTGGTTTCGGTCGGTTCGAAACGCTTCCTCACCAACAAGGTGGACCGGGCGGTCACCGGTCTGATTGCCCAGCAGCAGTGCTGCGGCCCCCTGCAGTTGACCGTGGCCGATGTGGCCATTGTGGCCCAGAGTCATTTCGGCCTCACCGGTATGGCCACGGCCATCGGTGAGCAGCCCATCAAGATGCTGGTCAACCCGGCGGCCGGTGCGCGCATGGCGGTGGGCGAATCCCTGACCAACCTGGTCTGGGCCAAGATCGACGACCTCCAGCAGGTCAAATGTTCGGCGAACTGGATGTGGGCCCCGAAACTTGCCGGTGAAGGTGCGGCTCTGCGCGACGCGGCCGAGGCCATGGCTGAAGCGATGATTGCCATCGGCATGGCCGTTGACGGCGGCAAGGACAGCCTGTCCATGGCCACCATGGTGGACAAAGAGACAGTCAAGTCACCGCGAGAGCTGGTAATTTCGGCCTATGCAGCCATGGGAGACATCCGCAAGAAGGTCACCCCGGACATCAAGGAGCCAGGCTCCGTCCTGGTGTACATCGATCTGGCCGCCGGGCACCACCGGCTGGGCGGCAGCGCCCTGGCGCAGACCTGTGGACAGATCGGCAACGAGGTTCCGGACATGGAAGACCCCGCTGTGATCAAACAGGCTTTCCTCGCTGTCCAGGAAATGATCGATCAGGGCCTGATTCTGGCCGGTCATGACCGCAGCGACGGCGGCCTGATTACCACGGTGCTGGAAATGGCCTTCAGCGGCAACTGCGGCCTCAATCTGGCCCTGAACGGATCGGCCACTGTCATCGAGGCCCTGTTTGCCGAGGAACTGGGCCTGGTGATCGAGTGCCGGTGGAACCACCTGGCCGCAGTGAAAAAACGGCTGGACCGAGACAAGCTGCCCTGCGCGGTTCTGGGCGCCACCACGATAAAAAAAGCCATTACCCTCCAGTACAACGGAGAACTGGTACTGGACGACTCCATGGAAGTCCTGCGCCAGTGGTGGGAGGAAACTTCCTATCAGCTGGAACGGCTGCAGGTCAATCCTGACTGTGCCGATGCGGAAAAAGCTCACATTTTCGACCGGAAAGGGCCGGAGTACCAGCTCAGTTTCAAACCGCAGGCCACAGCGGCCACTATCCTTGATGCAAAGGACAAGCCCAAGGTGGCCATCCTCCGCGATGAAGGCTCCAACTCGGATCGGGAGATGAGTTCCGCCTTTTTCAGTGCCGGATTCGAACCCTGGGATGTGACCATGACCGATCTGCTGAGCGGCCGGATCGACCTTGCGGGATTCCGCGGACTGGCCGCAGTGGGCGGCTTTTCCTATGCCGACGTGCCGGAAAGCGCCAAGGGCTGGGCAGCGACCATTCTGTTCAACGAGCGGCTGAAAGAGCAGTTCCAGGCCTTCTACAACAGGCCGGACACCTTCACCCTGGGCATCTGCAACGGCTGCCAGCTGTTCGGCCTGCTCGGCTGGGTGCCCTGGCAGGGCATTGCGCCGGAAAAGCAACCGCGCTTTATCCGCAACCTCAGCGGACGCTTCGAGTCCCGATGGGCCACGGTAAAAGTTCTGCCGAGCACCTCCATCATGCTCCAGGGCATGGAGGATTTGACCTTCGGCATCCATGTCGATCACGGCGAAGGGTTTCTCCACTTTCCCGACCCGAGCGTCAAAGAACGGGTACTGGCCGAACAGATGGCAGCCGTGGTGTATGTAGATGACAACGGTGCGGCCACCGAGGCCTACCCCTTCAATCCCAACGGCTCCCCCGGCGGACTCACCGCCCTCTGTTCACCCGATGGCCGCCACTTGGCCATGATGCCGCATCCGGAACGAACCTTCCTCCCCTGGCAGGCACACTGGCTGCCGCGGGAGATGCACAACCTGGAAGTCAGCCCCTGGTTGATGATGTTCCAGAATGCCTATGCGTGGTGCGTGAAATAATTTTCCTTACGTGACAGCCCTCTGCCGGATATCCGGCAGGGGGCATCCCTTTTGATTGCTCAGAGAGAATGGCCATGCCCTCGATGAAATCCCCGATGCCGCCTGTCGCCCTGTTTCTCCACGGCCTTGACTCGTCGAGCCGAGGCACCAAGGGGCAGTGGCTCCGTCGCCATTTTCCGTCCGTGCACATGCACGACTACCAGGGTGCGCTGGAAGAACGCCTGGCGCAACTGGAAACCGAGGTCGCAGGCCAAAACAACCTCATTCTGGTGGGGTCGAGCTTCGGCGGGCTGATGGCTGCCTGCTTTGCCATCAACCATCCTCACCGGGTCCGACGACTGATCCTGCTGGCCCCGGCGCTTAACTTCGGCGGCTACCAACCCCCGGCCACGCCCCTTGCCGTGCCCGCGCTGCTGGTCATGGGTCAGTTTGACACCGTCTGTCCGCCGGACCTGGTTCTGCCCCAGGCCCGGGCCACCTTCAGTTCGCTTACGGTGCGCATCGAAGATGATGATCACATGCTGCACCGCACCTTCCCCACCCTGGACTGGCCGCACCTCCTTATCTGAACATCGATTGCGGCCTGATCCCGTTTTTGGGCGGGGCCGATGGCGATTGCCCCTGCTGCTGCGCCAACAGCTGACTCATTTCCACCAGACGATACAGCTCGGCCCGATACCCTTCGGCATCCGGCCCTCGACTGGAACGGACCAGGGCAAGGCACTGGTCCCAGGTGAAGGTACCAAGGTGTTCGGAATGGGTGAGCAGCATGCCGTATCCGGCAACGGCTGCGGCGAAGCGGAAATCCGCACTGGTCGTGCCGGAGGCCGTATCCTTGACCGGCAGGCTGATCAACTGCGATCTGTCGGCACCCAGCGGCTTGTAGCGCAACGTAACGGTCAGTAATTCTTGCGAGGTTGATGCCGCCGCTGAGTTCGGTGCCTGATACTTGAGGGGGTCAAGCGCCGGAATAGAACCATGACCAGCCGGAATCAGTTCGTAGAGCGCAGTGACCCGATGCCCCACCCCGATTTCGCCGGCATCCTTGCGGTCGTCGCGGAAATCTTCATCGGCCAGAGCCCGGTTCTCATACCCGATCAACCGATACGCCCCCACCCGAGCCGGATTGAACTCCACCTGAATTTTCACATCGTTGGCCAGGGTATACAGCGTGCCGCTCAACTCCTTGACCATCACTTTTTTCGCCTCCAGCAGGCTATCGATGTAGGCATAATTGCCGTTGCCGGAATCGGCCAGGATCTCCATGGTGTCGTCATGGTAATTGCCCATACCGAAGCCGAGCACTGTCAGGTAGATACCCCCCTGGCGTTCTTGTTCAATCAATCGCTGCAGTTCGTCCCGGCTGGTGACCCCGACATTGAAATCGCCGTCCGAGGCCAGGATAATACGGTTGTTACCACCGGGCATAAACGACTGCCGGGCAAGCTGATAGGCGGTTGATATGCCGCTGGAGGCATGGGTCGAACCGCCTGACTGCAGCCGTTCAATGGCTGCGAGAATTTCCTGCTGCCTGTCGCCGCTGGTCGGTGGCAGCACGACGCTGTCGCTGCCGGCATAGACAACAAGGGCCACCCGGTCACGCTTTCCCAGTTGCTTGACCAATAAGCGCAGCGCCTGTTTCAACAGCGGCAGCTTGTTCTCGTCCTGCATCGAACCGGAGACATCGATGAGAAACACCAGATTGGAAGGCGGCAATTGCTCCTTGGCCAGATCTCTGGCCTTAAGCCCGATGCGTACCAGACGATACTCCGCGTGGAAAGGGCTGGGGCCGACTTCGGCACGCAGGGCTAGAGGATCAGATCCCTCGGGAGCCGGGTACGCATAGGTAAAATAGTTGATCATCTCCTCGATGCGGACCGCGCCCACCGGCGGCAGGCTGCCCGCGGTGATAAAGCGGCGCACATTGGCATAGCTGGCCGTATCGACATCGATACTGAAGGTCGATAGCGGGTCGCGAGCGGCGTTGATGAACCCATTCTCCGTAGTCGCATTATACGACTCCCGATTCCATTGCGGCCCGACCGCATTCAGCACTCGGTCGGCAACAAGGCCGCCGACCCGGCTGGCTTTCATGTGCGCGACCGCGGGTATCGCGACGCTGGCCTCAGCCGCCGATGCCGGGCGAGGCTCGGTCTGTCTTTTGGCGTCCGCTCGGTGCTGCTGATTCTTCGCTGCCGCGATCTCTTTCACAGCAGGTCCCGTGGTTGCCTGCTGTCCCTTTTTTTCCTGTTCCGTGGTCTGCGGCCCGGAACAGCCCGCCGCAATGGTCAGAAAAAGCAAGAGCATGCAAATGGCCCGTTTCATAGATGACTCCTTTATAGATGATGCAGGGTTGAAGGGAAACCTGTGTGTGGCACAGGTTCGGTGTCTGTCTTGCTTTCTTGGACGGCATACCTGCGGGGATGTGTCGCACGCCGATAAAAAAAAGTGTACAAAAGAAGCAGGAAAAGAATGGACACAGGCAACGTATGAAGGAGCAGATCGGGTGAACCCCTGGCAGAAAAAGGCTTTGGCCCATTGGGAGCAGATCAACCGGATGGCCCGGCGGCGCTTTCAACACACAGAACTGGCCGAGGAGGCCGCCCTGTTTGTCATGGACGGGCTGGCGCGAAACGACTGGCAGCGGTTGCGCGTCTTTGCCGGCAAGTCATCCCTGGCCACCTATATCGGCGCGGTAACCCTCAGGCTGCTGGAAGATTTTGCCCGCACCCGTTTCGGCCGGGCCAAACCGCCGCAGTGGATTCGCCGCCTCGGCGGTATCTGGATAACCCTCTTTCGCCTGCTCTGCCTGGAACGCTTTTCGCCGGCCGAAGCGGTGGCAATCATCAGCGGCCAGCAACCGGAGCAGGAACGAACCGTGGAGCAGGCCGCGTATCATATCCTCGGCGAGCTCCCCTCCTGTGGCGAACACCAGGGAGAGACCACCGCCTTTTGCGAGCAGACGACAGTGCCGGCGGACGAGTCTGAATGTTCGCCCCAGGAACAGCATCTGGAAGGGGGGCAGCGACGCCAGCTGTTCACCATCCTTGGCCGGGTGTTGTTCGGCGATGCCGGCAAGGCGGTGGATGCCCGATTATTGGAGCGGGTCACAGCAGCCGGCATTTCCCTGGAACCACGGGAACGGCTGCTGCTGCAGCTCTGTTACCGTGACGGCATGGCCGTGGCCGAGGCCGGGCGTATGCTGGGCTGGAATCGCCACCAGGTGCATGGTCGCCTGCGGCGGTTGCTGGCGCGACTGCAGCAGGATTTTGCCGCGGCAGGTCTGGAGGAAGAGCTGCGGCAGCTCTTATGATGCCATACCGACACAATCAGGACACAGGACCGTCCTGATGCATGAGAGATACCAACCGGAAGGCAACCACACCATGGCTGAAAAGAACGATCTGGATCGCAAACGAGAGACGCAGCGGCGGCTGGCTTTACTGGCCCTGAACAACGAGCATCCGCAACCAGTCGGCACCTGCTTAAAGGCGGAAGAGCTGGCCTGCCTGGTCGAAGGACGGTTGGATGATGATCAGAGCGAGGCCTGCCTGACGCATATTGCCGGCTGTGAACGCTGCTATAGTCTTTGGCGCCAACTCCATCGGGACCGGCACCAGCAGTCCGGTCACGCTGAAAACCGGGGCCGGTTAGTGCAGCTGCTGCGCCGGCCGCGCTCTTTGGCCACCGCGGGATCGCTGTTGGCGGCAGCAGCCAGCATCGCTCTTTTTCTCTCCCTCACCATGCGGACGGACCGTCAGGCCCTGATGCAATGGCCCTCCGAGCCGCTCCACGAACAGCAGCGGACCCTGCCGGCCCCGGAATCGTCCCTCAACCAGGCTGTGCCCGCGGCCCCATCGCCAGTCCCGGCAATACAGCCGATGGAGGAAGGGACAAAAGAAAAAGCCCGGTCTGAAAACTTGCGGGCATCGGAACAGGAAGCCCAGCCTCCCTTGCCCCCACCGTCTCTGCCTGGGCAGCGTACGGTGCCTGCTGCAGCCGATTCGTCCGCAGCAGGCCAAACCTCCCCGCCGCTTGGAGACGAGGGGTCCATCGCTGCACCGATGGCAAAAAAACAGGCACTGGCGGATCGGGCAATACCGGCAGTGCCGCCCCAGAACGCACGACACGCTGATACCACGACGCAACCTCGGGCCGAACAGCGGAGCGAGACAGGCCAACGCAGTCTGAGCGAATGGCACCAGGCGATCAGGACAGGTTGTCAGGGGCAGCCCGATAGCGATTTTTTTGCACGTCTTGAACAGCAAGGACACCGTCTGCTCACCGGCAACGCTTTCCCCCTGCTTTCCGCCGAGGATCGAATCCGGACCGAAACAATCCTCACCCTGCTGGCAGAGCAGCGCCGGCAGCCGGCCGATCTCCGCTGCCAGGCCCTGCTGCAGCTGCTCAACACAAACAATCGCTGAGACACGGCACTTGCTATCACCACGATCCACCCAACTACAGGGGTACTATAGGCGATAGCGCAAAGACCTCAACCAGGGCTTTGTCGTTTTTTTTATTCTTTTCTCCTCCCCGAACCCTTCACCTTTCTGCGTGCTAACCTCCTCACCTCACTCTCTTTTGGTACTACCATTAAAAACCGATCCACCCCCAACACGCCTTCAGCTCCGCGTCTTTTTCCTTGCATGAATCAAAAATATGGGGTCTTTTTGCCAATTATCGCAAATATCGAGCAATACTTGCTTACTATTTCTCCAGTTAGGTAGGACCATTTGAGGCAACGATGAAAAGTACGATACAATTTTCGCCGGTAACCATGGGGAGGGCGAGCGAAGAAGTCGCCTTGCAGATTGAGGCGGCGATCCTTGATCAAAAGATTGCCCCGGGCGACCGGTTGCCCAGCGAGCGCGAACTGCAGCTTCATTTCAATACGAGCAGGGGCGTTATTCGTGAGGCACTGCAGGCGCTCAAACAAAAATCGCTGATCGAAATCAAAAAAGGCGCCAAGGGCGGAGCCTATATCAAGGCCGTCGAGGTGTCCACCGCGGGGGAGTCGCTGGCACTTTTCATCAAACGCCAGCCACTGGCCCCGCAGCACCTGATCGAATTCAGGGAAAGCCTGGACCGGACGATCACTGTTCTGGCCATTTCCCGCGCCAACGAGCAGGAAAAACACGATCTGCTCGCCAAGGCTCGCATTCTTGAAACCATGCTGGAACAGAGCGATCCGGACATGCTTCTTTTGGGTGAACTGGACCGGGAGCTCAACATCATGCTCGCCAAAATGACGCACAACCCCATTTTCGAATGGATCATGCAGGCCCTTCAACTCGGTTTCAGCTCCAATGACCTCACCCTGTACCAGGGCATGGACTACCGAGAAAAAACGGCCGAAAACTGGAAAAATACCGCAGAGGCCATTGTCGGGGGGGAACCGCTCAAGGCTCTGTCCCATATCAGCTACCACTATGCCATGCTGCTGAGGCTGATGGAAAAAGCTGAGCATCCGGTTCATCCCGTGCAAGACGGCTTTGCGACCAATACTGACGACTAATTACAATTCAGGAGGAAACATGACCCCAAAAAAACAATACGATTATATCATTATCGGCGCCGGCTCTGCCGGCAGTGTGCTGACCAATCGGCTGAGCACCAATCCAGATCATTCCGTGCTGGTGCTTGAGGCGGGGCGGAAAGATCACTGGTGGGATATTCGTCTCCACATGCCTTCAGCCCTCACCTATCTGCTGACCCACGGTTTCTACAACTGGATGTACGAGTCCGATCCGGAACCCTCCATGAAGGGCCGGCGCATCGCTCAACCGCGCGGCAAGGTGCTCGGCGGATCAAGTTGCATCAACGGCATGATCTATATCCGCGGCAATGCCATGGATTACGAGAAATGGGCCACCTTCGAGGGCCTGGAAAACTGGGACTACGCCAGCTGCCTTCCCTATTTCAAGCGCTTTGAATCGCGCCTGCAGGGAGCCGATGGCTATCACGGCGTTGGCGGGCCGCTGTACCTGACCACCCCAAAATGCGACAACCCGCTGTTTGATGCTTTTTTCGGATCGGTCCAACAGGCGGGGTATCCCCTGACCAAGGATGTCAACGGCTATCAGCAGGAAGGTTTTTCCAGTTTTGACGCGACCATTTACCAGGGGAGCCGCTGGAATGCGGCGCGGGCCTATGTGCATCCGGTTAAAAAGCGCTCCAACCTTGAGGTGCGCTGCAAGAGTATGGCCACCCGTATTCTATTTGAGGGGAATACGGCCGTTGGCGTCGAGTACCGTAAGGGCAAAAAACTGCATCGAGTGTATGGAAAGGAAATCATCTGCTGCGGCGGCGCCATCAATACACCGCAACTGTTGCAGCTCTCGGGCGTGGGAAACGCTGCGCACCTGAAAAGCCTCGGTATCAATGTAGTGGCGGATCTGCCCGGCGTAGGAGAAAACCTGCAGGATCACCTGGAGCTGTATGTTCAGTATCAGGCCAAAAAACCGGTGAGTCTCTATTCGTCCATGAAATGGTGGAAAAAAGCGATCATCGGCGCCCAGTGGCTGTGGAGCGGGAAAGGCATCGGAGCCAGCAACCATTTCGAGGCCGGCGGCTTTATCCGCAGCAATGATGAGGTTAAATATCCGAACCTGCAGTTCCACTTTCTCCCCATCGCCATCCGCTACGACGGAACCGCGCCCCGCGAAGGCCATGGTTTCCAGCTCCATGTCGGTCCGATGAATTCCGACGTCAGAGGCTCCATCAAAATCAAATCGGCAAATCCCGAGGATCATCCGAGCATCTGTTTTAATTACCTTTCCACCGAACAGGAGCGCCGGGAGTGGATCGAGGCCATTCGTTGCTCGCGACGCATTATTGCCCAACCGGCCTTTGACGAGCTGCGCGGCAAAGAGCTGGCGCCCGGCAGCCAGGTGCAATCCGATGAGGACATCCTCGATTTCGTAGCCCGTGAAGGGGAAAGTGCCTACCATCCCAGCTGTACCTGCAAGATGGGGTACGATGCCATGGCAGTGGTTGACCGGGACCTGAAGGTGCATGGTGTCGAGAACCTGCGCATTGTCGATGCCTCAGTCATGCCGGCCATCACCAACGGCAATATTTATGCCCCGGTGATGATGATCGCTGAAAAGGCAGCAGACGCCATTCTGGGCAATACGCCGCTGCGTCCGGACCCGGAAGGATTTTACACCCATCAGGCGGCCGATCACAGCGAGTGAGACCAACCATGCTGCAGAAAACTATGTATATCAACGGTCAGTGGACCCATGCCCTCAGCAAAAAAACCCGAACCGTCATCGACCCGGCTACCCGGGATAGCATAGCTTCGGTGGCCGAAGGCGATCGTGCCGATGCCCGACAGGCCATCAAGGCGGCGCGGGAGGCTTTTGACAGCGGTACCTGGCCCCGAATGCCGGCTTCGGAACGTGGACTGCTCGTCTACGAACTGGGCCGGTTGATTGCAGAGCATGCGGAAGAGCTGGCGGTTCTGGAAAGCCTGGACACGGGAAAAACCGTGGAAGAGAGCCGCTGGGACATGCAGGATATCGCCGGCATCTTTAAATATTATGGCGGCCTGGCCGACAAGGTGGGCGGCGAGGTTATCGATTCGCCCCTGCCGGACTCCACCAGCCTGGTGGTGCGCGAACCCGTGGGCGTCTGCGGCCAGATCTCGCCCTGGAACTATCCGCTGCTCCAGGCCTCGTGGAAAATGGCGCCTGCGCTTGCGGCAGGCTGCACCATTATCATGAAACCCAGCGAGATCACCCCGCTCACCACCATCAGAGTAACCGAGCTGGCCGAAACCATCGGCTTTCCCCCCGGCGTGATCAATCTGGTGCTGGGGCCGGGGGACAGCGTTGGCGCCGAACTGGCGGAAAGCACGGAGGTTGACCTCATCTCCTTTACCGGCGGTGTGGCAACCGGCAAAAAAATCATGCAGGCGGCCAGCACCAACGTCAAAAAGGTTGCCCTGGAACTGGGCGGCAAAAACCCCCATATCATTTTTGCCGATGCCGATCTGGACGTAGCCCTCGATTATGTCCTCAACGGTGTCTTCTTCCATGCCGGTCAGATCTGTTCAGCCGGGGCACGGGTTATGGTGGCTTCATCGATCCATGACCGCTTTGTCGCCGACCTGGAACAACGGATGGCAGCCATCAAGGTCGGCAACGGCTTTGCCGAAGACACCCAGATGGGACCGCTCATCTCCGAGGCACATCGGGATAAAATCGAACAATATGTCGCCCTTGCCCAACAAGAGGGCGCCACCCTGGTTCTGGGCGGTAAACGACCCGATGCCCCTGCATTGCAGCAGGGATTTTTCTACCTGCCCACCCTGTTCACCGGTTGCCGCCACGACATGCGCATTGTCCGGGAAGAGGTGTTCGGCCCGGTGATCACGGTGGAATCCTTTGACAGTGAGGAGGAAGCCATCCAGCGGGCCAACGATACCATTTACGGCCTTTCCGCCGGCTTCTGGACCCGCGACCAAGGCCGTATCAAACGCATGAGCACAGCCCTTCGTTTCGGCACGGTCTGGGTCAATGATTTTAACGTCTATTTCACCCAGGCTCCCTGGGGCGGCTACAAACAATCCGGTCTGGGGCGGGAGCTGGGCAAAAGCGGTCTGGAAGAATACACCGAAGTCAAACACATCTACCAGAACCATACCCCTCGTTCACTCAACTGGTTCGGCAAGTGACAGCGCAACCATGGGGAGTTGAACTTCAATACTGCAAAAGAAAGGAAAAGGAAGAGGAGTTATGACAGAACGAATCAAGACCCTGAAAGTAATATTTCTCAGTACACTTCTGGTCGTGTCCCTGGCCACTACCGTTTTCGCGGCAGAAAATCAGGTGCGGCTGGTCAGCACCAGCTGGACCGGGGTGACCATAAAGACCGAACTCGCGGTTCACATCCTCAACAGCCTGGGCTACAAGACATCGAACCTCATGGTTTCGGTGCCTTTTGCCTACAATGCCCTGGGAACCAATGAGGCCGACGTTTTCCTCGGCAACTGGATGCCGTCAATGACAAGTATTGCCCAACCGTATTTTGATAACGGCACGGTCGTCCAATACGTGGCCAATATGCCCAACGCCAAGTACACCCTGGCCGCACCCACCTACGTGGTGGACGGTGGGCTGAAGACCTTTGCCGACATAGCCAAATACGGTGACAAGCTGAATTATAAAATCTACGGCCTTGAAGAGGGCAATGACGGCAACGAAGTTATCCAGGCCATGATCGACAAGAACATGTTTGGTCTGAAAAAATTCGAAATCGTCTCCTCCAGCGAACAGGGCATGCTCTCCCAGGTGCAGGCCTTTGTCCAGGAGAAAAAATGGATTGTCTTTCTCGGCTGGGCGCCCCATTACATGAATGAAATTCTGGACATGACCTATCTGGACGGCAGTACCCCGGAAACCTTTGGCGACCAGAACGGCACGGCAACCGTCTTTACCAATATCCGCAAGGGATTTGACAAGGAACAGCCCAATGTCGCCCTTTTCCTGAAGAACTTCATCTTCCCGGTATCCATGATCAATCAGATCATGACGGAATTGCACAAAGACAACAGCCTCCACGCCGATGAAGCCGCCCTTGCCTGGATAAAGAAACACCCGCAGTTGTACCGTCAGTGGCTGGCAGGCGTGCACACCGTTGATGGCAAACCGGCCCTGCAGGCCTTTGAAAGCTATCTGCACAAGTAGACGCATCACCATGTCCTTGAGAGAAACAGCTTGCTGCGCCGGCAGTGCAGGTTCTCGAAGTTCCGCAAACGCAACAACGGCAAGGCCATTCTCTGGCCTTGCCGTCGTTATCCTGCGTGCGGCTGCAGGGCAGCCGGCCTCAACGGATAAAATTGGTCGGTTGCCACTCCTCCCTTTGCGGATACGGAATAGTGGCCTTGGCATGGTCGATACATTTCAACAACCAGGCCATATTGTTGCCCAGGGTCCGCATAATCTGCAGTCCTTCCAGATCCTGCTTCACCTGTTCCGGCGTATTCCCATGGACGGCATTCCAGTACTGGGACGAGACCACCGGCATATTGCTAATGGTGAAATATTTATTCAAACGGTCAAAGGCCGCACTGGCCCCACCCCGTCGACAACTGACCACCGCAGCAGCCGGCTTATAGGCGTAGGACCCTGATTTCGCGTAAAACATCCGATCGAGCATGGCGCACAGGGCCCCGTTGGGCGCCGCGTAATAAACCGGAGAACCGACCACGAACCCATCCGCCTTTTTCAGCAGATCAATACAGTCATTCACCCCGTCGTCTTTAAAGACACAGTAGCCTGTTTTGATGCACCCCCTGCAGGCGATACAGCCCCTGACCGGTCCCTGACCGATATGGACAATGTTGGTGGTAATATCCTGTTTATTCAGCTGTCCGGCAACTTCGCTGAGTGCGGTATAGGTACAGCCATGCTCATGGGGACTGCCGTTGAGAAGCAGTACATTCATCGTTTTCACCTCCGGTTGATACGTATACATGAGGGGACAGCGACTGCTTACTGCTGCGCCCCCTCCTCTCTGAATTGTTGCAGCTCAATCTGATATTTATTGATCTTGTCGTACAGACTTTTACGGGAAATGCCCATGATCTGGTGGGCACGGCTCACCTGTCCCCCGACCTGCTGCAGAATCTGCTGCACGTAGAGCCGTTCCTGGTGTTCCATGTAGTCCTTCCAGCTCAGATGGAGGATATCGGCAGCGGCCTCGGGCAGAGGCGGTGTCTCCCGAATGGGCTCCCCGCCGCCCAGCACACAGTACCTGCGGACATAATTGCGCAATTCGCGGATATTGCCCGGCCAGTCCTGCTGCATCAGATGGCGGATCAATTCCGGTGAGCAGGGCCTGGTATCGCTGTGCTGGCCGTCACAGTATTCGCTCCAGAAATGATCGACCAGAAGCGGGATATCCTCTTTCCGTTCCCGCAGGGGCGGCAAATGCACCGGCAGGACATTAAGGCGGAAAAACAGATCCTGGCGGAAATGCCCCTTGTCGATCTCGGCCAGGAGGTCGCGGTTGGTCGCTGCTACAATGCGGGCCCTGAGGGGAATAGCGGTGTTGCTGCCAAGCCGGGAAAACGATCGATCCTCCAGCACCCGCAACAGTTTAGACTGCAACTGGAGCGGCATCGAACAGATTTCGTCAAGAAACAAGGTGCCCGCCCCCGCGTATTCGAATTTGCCCACTTTGCGCTGAATCGCACCGGTGAATGCCCCTTTTTCATGGCCGAACAATTCGGATTCGATCATCTCGGCGGGAAGCGCACCCATGTTGACCGCAACATACGGGGCCGTGTCCTGATGCCCGATGGCGTGGATGGCCCGGGCAACCAACTCCTTCCCCGTCCCGGTTTCGCCGACGATCAGCACAGGATCGCTTTCCAGGGCAATGGTTTCGATCAGGGTGTAGAGATTGAGCATGGCCGGATGGCTGCCGACCAGACCGTAAAAATGGGTACGGCTCTCGCGCGTAGCGGTCAACTGCTGTTCCAACCGGCGGTTTTCTATGATCAGTTGCCGCCGTTCAATAGCCCGGGACAGGGTGGCGAGGATGATATCCTCGTCCGCAGGCTTCTGCAGAAAGTTATAGGCCCCCTTTTTAACCGCCTCAACCGCCATGCTGATGTCTCCATGGCCGGTGATCAGAATGACCGGAAGATCAGGGTCCACAGCCAAAATCCGCTCCAGCAGCACCATGCCGTTCATCTCCGGCATGCGGATATCGGCCAGCACCGCGGCAAACGAATGGCCATCGATGCTCGCCAGTGCTTCCAGGGGATTGCCGAAAGTCTGCACGGCGTAGCCATGCAGCACCAGGGTCTGCTTGATGGCAGCCAGCAGATAGAGATCATCATCGACCACCAGAATCTCGGGAGGCTCCACGGCCGGTATCGGATCGCTCATGCGCTGGCTCCTCCCGCATCCTCAACCTTGTCATGTTCCTGCTGCCGGTACTGGGGAATGTATACGCAGAAGCAGGCGCCCTTGCCGGACTTGCTTTCCACCTCGATGTAGCCGGAAAAACCACGGACGATACGGTCGACAATCGACAGCCCCAGACCGGTCCCGGTACCGACTTCCCGAGTGGTAAAAAAAGGATCAAAAATCTTTTTCTGCAGTTCTTCAGGAATCCCTTCACCGTTATCGGCCACCGTCACCAGCACATAGGGTTCTTTCTGCATGGTTTTAGGATTAAGGTGGTCAGTGACTTTGCTGGTGATGGTCAACTTGGGGATCACCACCCGGCCCATGGCTTGAATGGCATTCTGCACCAGGTTGAGAAACACCTGCTCCAGACGGACCTCGACGCCCAGCACGACGCAAGGCTCCTCGGACAGGCGAAGGTCCAGGCCGATCTCGCTCAATCGCAGCTGCGATTCGAGGAAACTGAGAATTTTTCGGATAATGGCGTTCAATTCCACCGGCCCGCACTCTTCCTCGACCTTGCGCCCAAAACTGCGCATGGTGCTGATAATCGAGGAGGCCTTGTTCACCCGATCGATGATGATTCCGAGATTTTCCCGCAACAGTTGGCTGTTGTCTCCGGGATGATCAAGAGCTTTGAGACAATTACGGGCAAAAAGGAGAATGGCGTTCAGGGGCTGGGTCAATTCATGGCCGACCCCGGCGGCCATCTCGCCCAGGCTGGCAAGCCGGCTGGAATGGATCAGCTGCTTCTGCCCTTCCTGCATCCGTTCCATCAACTCGTAAAATTCACTGCAATCCGAGCAGATGAGCATGTGCAGCACCAGGCCATTGGGATTGACATGGGTGGAACCGCGCATCTTGACGGGCAGACTGCCGCCGCTGCTGGTTCTGAGATGGGCTTCAAATTCCTCGAATTCCCCTTTGGCAAACACCGTACGGATCGCTTCAGCTTTTCCCGGCATTACCAGATCATCAAGGGTCAGCGGATGTTCGGCGGACAGGGAATAGCCCGTTTGCTCAAGAAATTCCCGGTTGGCCTGAATGACCCTGAAATCCTGATCAAGGAGCAGGAAAAGCTCGGAAATACCGGCCAGAATCCGTTCGGTGAACGACCGGCTGGCCTCCATTTCCTCGTGCTTCTTCAATACCCGGACAACAAGGTCTTCCCGCTGTTTCTCTAATATTTTAATTGCCTGATCATGCATAATCGCTCTCCTTTCCGCCACAGGTTACGCTGCGTACAGAGTACCCCCGGCACCGCAATCATGTCACCAGATTTATACACGAGAGCAGCGATTCTCCTGCGCAGCGTACTCGTGGGTATACAGATACCAGGGTGTTCCCCCCGAACGGATTGCATGCTGTTTCCCGCTGCCTCGGCTGGGTTTAGATCTGTGCTCTTTTTTCTCGATACTTTTATTGTTCTCCAGTACCCTTATTTCACGGTGCTGTTCAGCAACCGTATTCTTTCATTCGTCCCCCTGTCCAAGGAGAACGTATGCTCCATTGCTGTATATTTCTTTGCGGCGCCGCCCTGATGATCATCGAACTGACCGGCTCACGCATTGTAGCGCCCTTCCTGGGAACCTCCCTTGTGGTCTGGACCAGCCTTATCGGTATCATTCTTGCCAGCCTGAGTATTGGCGCCTGGTGGGGCGGATACCTGGCGGACAGGTACCCGCGGGTCCGGCACCTCGGCCAGATTGTACTGTTAGCCGCATGGGCCACCGCCGGGATCGGATTGTCAAAGACCTGGGTACTCGAATTCCTGCAGGGGACCGGTACGCTTCATACCATTGCCATCACGGCCACCATTGCGCTTTTCGCTCCCGCAGCGGTGCTGCTCGGCATGGTTCCGCCCTTTGCCGTGCGCCTTTGCCTGGAGGATCCGGCCTATACCGGCCGCACGGCGGGCACGCTCTATGCGATATCAACCATCGGCTCCATTGCCGGTACCTTCCTGGCCGGCTTTGTTCTCATCGCCTGGGTGGGCAGCACCTCCATCCTCTTTATTACCGCCGCGACCCTTGTTTTCGCCTCCTGGCTGGCCGAACCTTCAACACGGGCACTCAAGGGCATTTCGCTGGTTATTTTCGCCCTGGCCCTGTTCTTCTGCCGGCAACAGGATCGCTGGCTGGAGCAGCATGGTTTTGTCGACAGGGATACGCCGTACAACCGTGTTCTTGTCTACACCGGCAAGGAACAGGGCACCCATCGCCTGACCCGCGAAATGGTCACCGGTCCTCTTGGCCGGCAATCGGCCATGTATCTGGACGACACCACGGAACTGGCCTTGCCGTACACCCGTTTTTATCGTCTGGCTGAACAGTACCACCCCGCAATGCGACGCATGCTGGTACTCGGGGGCGGAGGTTACTCCTTTCCGAAATATGCGCTGGCCCACTATCCCGGTCTGCAGGTCGATGTGGTGGAACTCGACCCCGGCATCACCGCTCTGGCCCGCTCCCACTTCGACCTCAAAGACCATCCCCGCCTCCGGATCATTGAGGAGGACGCCCGTACCTTTCTGCAACGGGTCGATTCGCGGTACGATGTGATCATCTGCGATGTCTTTACCTCGCATTATTCCATTCCGTTTCACCTGGTCACGGTCGAGGCTATCGCCCTTATGCGTTCCGCCCTGACCCCGGATGGTGTGGTGCTGGTCAATCTCCTCGCCTCGCAGGAAGGCGGATCGAGTCGTTTCTACAAAGCCCTGTATGCAACCTTCCGCACCGCCTTTCCCAAGGTGCAGCCCTATGCCGTTGCCGATCCCGCTGACAGGAACCTGTGGCAAAATCTCATCCTTGCCGCCTCCAACAGAATGCCGACCGATACAACAGAAGACGCGGAGCTACAAAAAATGCTGACTCATGCCCTACCCGCTCCCGCCGACGACATCCCTCCTTTCTCCGATGAGTTTGCCCCGGTCGACCGCTATACCACTCAATATTTTCCACAAACAGGAAGCCGCTGACACAAACAGCGTTTAGCTCCATCACACTCCCCAAGCAACCTGTTTTCTCTATCGGCCTGAACCGTTCCGCCTGAGACGGACCAGGGACGCATCTTCTCCCGCAGCGTGTTCATCTTGGCCAGATCATGCAGAGAAACATTTTATCGATCAAGAAAGAAAACGAGGGCCTCAGCAACATTCTTGACCCAGTTCATCGATGCAGACCGTGCCTGTTTTGTACTACTTTTTCCGGTTCTATGGCCCTACTCCTTTGCGGTCATGCACTGATTTTCCGGGTCAGTTTGAAAATGAAAATCACCTGCCGTAAAACGACAAAGGGGTGGTATCGGCAGGCCAACCGATACCACCCCTTGCTGTATTTTCCGGCAAAAAGGCTGCTATAGCAAAAAATAGGTCGCTGCCAGACCGGTGAGTGACATGGTGATGGTATACGGCAGCGCCAGATACACCATACGGCCATAGGAGAGACGAATAACCGGCGCCAGTGCCGAAGTCAGAAGGAAAAGGAAAGCCGCCTGACCGTTAGGCGTGGCCACACTGGGAATATTGGTGCCGGTATTGATGGCCACCGCCAGTTTATCAAATTGATGAATGAGCGTTCCTGCCTGCCCGGCAGCGGCCGCCGGCAATCCTGCCAGCACCTCCTGACGCCCCACAAGCGGGTCGGTCAGTTTATCCATCAATTGCTGGCCGGTCATGCCGATATCCGGAATCGCCCCCAGCATGTCGACAAAATGCATTTTGGTTTCGGTGATATAGACCGTGGCGACAAAGACATTGTCGGAGATAGCGGAAAGCAGGCCGTTGGCGATGTAATAGGCCGCCAACTGGGAATGCCCCTTGAGGCTGAGAACATAGTTGATGATCGGAGCGAAAAGGTGCTGTTCATGGATAACGGCGACAATAGCGAAGAAAACCACCAGCAGGGCCGTGAACGGCAGGGCCTCTTCAAAAGCCTTGCCCAGTTGATGCTCCTCGACCACTCCGTTGACCGCGGTAAGGAAGATGATGACCGACAGGCCGACAATACCGACCGCCGCCAGGTGAAAGGCCAGGGCGACAATCAGCCAGATGCCGGCCAGGGCCTGGGCGATCAGCTTGGCCTTGCCCTGATATCCCCGTTTGGTTTCCATCCGCATCTCCGTCTCCAGGAGATGCGATCGAATATTTCCTGGTATTTCGACCCCATAGGAGAACCATTTATGTTTTTCCACCCAGTAGCAGGTCGCCAGGCCAACGATCAGCACCGGTATAGACACCGGGGCAACCTTGAAAAAAAAGGTCATGAAATGCCATCCCATCTCATTGCCGACCAGCAGGTTTTGCGGTTCTCCCACCAGGGTGCAGACCCCGCCAAGAGCCGTGCCCACCGCGCCATGCATCATCAGATTCCGGAGAAACCCACGGAATTGCAGCAAATCTTTCTGCTCCGCCTCTTTAAGCGCCATATCGCTGACCAAATCATGGGGCGCATCGCTGCCATCCTTGCCGGAAACGTAGCGATGGTAGATCTCATAAAAGCCGTAGGCCACGGCGATAATCACCGCAGTCACGGTCAGTGCATCGAGAAAGGCGGACAGGAAGGCCCCGGCAAAACAGAACAGCAGGGAAATGACAATTTTTGACTGCACCCGGACCAGAATGCGCGTGAAGGTAAACCGGAGAAAATCTTTCATGAAGTAAATACCGGCCACCATGAAGATCAGCAGCAGGATGACCTCGAAATTATTCAGGGCTTCACGAAAAACCGTCTCCGTCTTGGTCATGCCGATGAACACGGCCTCGATGGCCAGCAGTCCGCCTGCGGGTAAGGGATAGCATTTCAGCGCCATGGCCAGGGTGAAGATGAATTCGCCGATCAACACCCATCCGGCGATAAACGGCCCAAAGGTGCCGAGCAGGAATGGGTTGACGACAAGGAACAATACAATGGTTGCTTTGTACCAAAGCGGTGCGTTACCGAGAAAATTGCGGGCAAAAGCCTGAGGAAATGAGCGGGGCATCGTGATCTCCTAACATACATGCAAAGCGTTGATCAAATGGGGTTTGAGTAATATTTCCGTCCTGTACCCTTCTGCCAGGCGGAGAAAGTATCCGGACCTCTTTTTAGCTGTTTTTTCCATACATTGCCTGTGAAAATTCGTGTGGGATCGCGAAATATTTCTCCTCCCCCGGTATGCAAACCGTGTCCCTTTGAACCGCGACAGCCCCGTTCCTTTTATCAGCGGAAAAAGGAACGGGGCAGCATGCCTGCGGCGACGGGTGGGGTTAGGACTGCGAGAGCGTCGGCTCCTCTCCCAGGGAAAATAGAACGTGCTTGAGGTCCGTGAGCACCGGCAGTGCCGACCAGATGAACAGCAGGAGCGCGGCAAAGGCGAGCAGGACCAGGAGGGCGGACTGCTTCCAACTGAGCGAACAGGCCTTGTTCAGCCCAAAACCGATAAGGAGCATGCGCCAGGGTTCAGTGATCATGCCAACGGCAGGCACCCAGGAAATCAGCAGGACCGGGGCGCTGGCCAAAGCAAAAACAGCATACATCCTGGAAAGTGACGTTTTCCGTCCCATGAACATGGTCATGAACATGTACGTCAGGCTCGCCGTGATCAGCGGCATGAGCATGGCATTGCACAACAACACCACTGCCAGAGGGACCGAACGACCAAAAATATAGGTACAACTGACGACCACATGAAAAATAGCCGAAATGCCGCAGATCTTGGCCGGCAGTTGCCACCCCTGATCCGGCATGTCACTGAAAAATGCGCGCGGCGCCCGAATCAGAGTGGTAATCGTTTGAAAATAGTCGAGCCGCTGCCGTAGCATGTTGGATTCCATACGTGCTGTTTCCTGCATGGTGAGGCCCTCTATGATTAAAGGATTCCGATTTTTTCAAGCAAGATCCAGGCGAACATACACAGGGTGACGCCAAAGAACAGGTAGCGCTCGGTTTCTTTGCTGAAGTAGGTTACGCCCTTTTCATGATAAAAACGTTTTTCAGATTGATGGTTATGGGGATTCATTGAGGTCAACTCCTTGTCTTCTTGGATTCCGGAGGAGGGCGCCAGCCTGCTGGGGGGACAGCCCGACGCCCCGCTCCGGTTTACAGGTGGGGGCTATGCAAACACCGTTCAGAAGGCCGGCAGTGTGCCAAACCCTCTCATGCCCCAGTAGATAGCCGTCAGAAGGAGCAGCACGATGTTGGCGACAAACCACATGGGAACGCCCACCCGCAGATAGTCCTTGGGCTCCAGATAGCCACTGGCATAGACAATGGCGTTGGGCGGTGTACCGATAATCAGACAATACGCAAAAGAGCTAGCGATAGCAGTGCCCATGGCCATGAACGGCAGATAGGTGGTGCCTGGATGCACCAGACCGGCCATATTCAGGGTGATGGGGCCAACTGCGGCGGCTGCCGGTCCGTCCGCCATCAGGTTGGTGATCACTGCGGTAAGGCCATTGGAAGTCAGCATCAACGGCAGTCCCGAATCCATACCCATCGGTGCGAGGAAGTCGACGACGGTCCTGGCGATCCAGTAGGCCGCGCCGGTGGAGTCGAGCACTCGCCCGAAGATGATGGCGCCGGCATACAGCCAGACCACACCCCAGTCCACGCGCTCCTGATAGTCCCGCCAGTTAACCACGCCGGCCAACAGATAGGCCACGGCACCGGCAACCGCAATGGTGCCGATCCCCAGACGCACGGGGTACAGGCCCATTTGATAGAACGCTTTTTCCGTAAACCAGCCAAAGACCATGACCAAAAAGATGATCAAGGAAACAATCTGATCCTTGTTCCATTTCCCCATCTTGCCGATCTCGTTTTCCAGATGCCGCATGGCAGGGGCGAGGGAGGTGATTTGCGGCTTGAAACGCCAATTGATCATAAACCAGGTGATGGGGATCATCGCCAGGATGAAGGGGAAGCAGTAGGTAACCCACTGGAAGTAACCGATATCGAATCCGAACATGTCATTCAGATAGGCGATCATGATAACGTTGCGGGCACCGCCGGAAGGCGCGCCAGGACCGCCGATGTTACAAGCCATGGCAATGGCGATCATCAGCATCTTGGCCAGTTCCTTGTCTTCGGGGACGTCTTTGGTCAGACTGTTCTGATAGAGCAGCATACCGATCGGCAGGAACATGGCAGCGAGGGCATGATCGGAAATAAACGCTGCCAAAGGCGTGATGATCAGAAAGAAGATCAGGGTGATCCACTTGACACTGGGTACGGCCAGCTTCTTGAACATCATCAGACAGAGTCGTTTGTCCACCCCGGTCTTGACAAAGGCCGCGGCGAACATCAGGCTGCCCATGATGAACCAGCTGGCATCCGACCAGTACATCTCTGTTACCTTACCGGTGGGAACGACATTGAACATGACGAAGAATAGGCCGATGCAGAAGGCCACGCCCGGCAGCGGGATGCACTCGGTCATGAAGCAGAAGACGACGAAAACCATAACCGCGATGGCCACCTTGAGGTCGTGGGTGCCGATGTCGGCCTTTTTCTTGTCCCCGTCGGAGAGCTTGTCATACTCCAGGCCTTTCATGCGCAGATCAAAGGCACGCTGCATGAGTTCCTGGTATTTCTGGTCATCCAGGTTTTGATCGACCCAGGTCTGGGCCCGTTCAAAATTCTTCTTGTCGCTGGTAATTTTGTACTTTTTGGCCCATTTCGCATCGCGCTTCATGAAACGTGGTTTTTTCAGCGCACCCATGCGCAGGTTCTGCTCCATGGCCTGCGCAGCAATGAGCTGCCACTGCTCGACATCGGAGGGACCTTTTTGAAAGAGCTCGGTGGTGATCATCTTGACGACCGCACTCGTACCCACATTGTACTGAATGCCCACCTCACGCATGCTGTTGGGTGCGGGAAGCAGCAATATAGCCACAAGTAGAACGACGGGTATTATAAACAGCTTCCAGTTTACGAACTTATCGTATCCTGTAGCCTTCTTCTTTTTTTTAGTATCTGCCATGTTGTAACCCCTTGTATAATTTGCAGGTCAAACCGCGTTATTTTCCACTTTCACGACAGGTTGCTTCCTAACTGGTGAGAATGCGAACCATCTCGAAAAACAGCTCCTGCTCGCGAACGACGCCGACTACCTTCGCCCCCGCCATGACGACCAGCCTCCGTGCCGAGGCCTCGTGCATAAGGTCGCAGACCTCCATGAGATTGGCATTTTTATCGATGGGGGGCGGTGGCAGGGACATGACATGAGCCAGCGGTATCTCCGCTATTTCCTTGAGCCGCTGGGTGAGCAACCCATTCCAAAAGATGTGAGAATAGCGCCAGGTGGTGCCAGCAGCCTGACTGCGGATCTGCTCATTCGATAAATACGCGGGACGTACGGCATCGACGATCTCCTCCATGGAAACGACACCGACGATTTCTTCATCTTGAAAAATGAGAACGCTTCTATGCCCCGTCTGCATCAGCTTTTCAGTACTCTCGAAGTGCTGGCTCGCGTCACGAAGCTTAAGGATGGCCTCCTTGAGGGTCGATTCAGGGGTAAGAACCACATACTCCTCAATGGGTATCATCAGATCGCCAACCACTTTTTCCTGACCTTTTTTCGCTGCACCGCCGAAGTTGACCGCTTCATTAATTTTGTAGGCCAACAGATCAATGTCCGCAGGCTTGGTGAGGTAATCAAAAGCACCATGCTCCAAGGTTCGTTCAGCGCTGGGACGCTCACCATGGCCTGTGAGCATAATCACCGGAATCTCTGGATTGCTTTCCTTGATCCGGGCCAGTGTCTCTTCGCCATCCATCCCTCGCATACGGATATCCAGGACAACGACATCCGGTTTTTCCTTAATTTTCTCAAGAGCCTCTTCGCCGCTTTCAGCTAATATGGTCTGAAAACCCTTGCGTTCGAGTATCTTTGCCGTCGTGGTTCTGAAACGTTCTTCATCATCAACCATCAGAACCTTGATTTTCTCCATCATAGTTTCCTCCGTTGGTACCCTTAGTTGCCGTTCATTCCAATTCCAGCCCCTTCATTTCGACACCATCCGCAACTTGTCCTCCATTGCTTTTCGTTTGTTGAATGCCTCATCCGCTTTTGCTACGAAATCGCCGATACTCACAGGTTTTATAAGAAAATCAAAAGCACCGAGCCGGAGTCCTTCAGATGCCTGATCCCTGCTGAAGGTGCCGGTTATCATGATCACCTCAACCAGAGGGTACAGCGTCTTGATCTCCGCCAGCGTCTCCAGGCCACTTATCCCCGGCATGTTCACATCCATGAAAATAACGTCCACCTCGTGCTCTTTGAGAAGGGTGAGTGCTTGATCACCTCGTGATGCGCTAAGCACCGTGGCACCCAGCCGCTCAAAAATCTTGGTCGTGTTCCAGGTCAACCGCTCTTCATCGTCAACAATCATGATAGTCCGCTTCTTCATTTCATCTCCACCTGTCCTAAGAGACGAAGCCTTGGCGAATATTCGCTGCGGCTGTCCTTCTCATGCGTGAATCCCAGCTCGGTCAGCTTGCAAACTCCTCTTGCCTGAAAAAGAAAGAGCAATCTCCGTGCCATGTTAAATAATTGAAATTAAACGATATTTTAAAAAATGCCGCGCCGTTGCTCGCAAACCCTTCGCAAACATGCGGTTTTGGCGGTCACGGTTGCAGCACCGCATACAGAAAAAAAATGACGGTCGGGGAGAGAAGATATCTGCGACAGACAAAAAAAACCCCCTGACGGCAATCGTCAGGGGGCAAGACGCCTCGATAGAGACATGGACACGAAGAGGTCAGGCAGTGGGCAGCAGGATACTGAAGACGGTCCCCTCTCCTTCACGGGTGGTTACATCGATAGTGCCCCCCATGGATTCCACCAGACCATAGCAGACGGCCAGCCCCAGTCCCGTCCCTTTTTCCGGCGGCTTGGTGGTGAAGAACGGGGTATAAATGTTGGCCAATACTTCCTTGGGAATGCCGGTTCCATTGTCGCGAATTTTAACGAGAGCCCATCCTGGCCCCCCTGATTCAGCGGAGAACTCCAATTTCCCGTCTGTATTGCCATGTCGTTCGACAATAGCATAGATGGCATTATTGAGCAGATTGAGGAAAATTTGCTGCAACTTGCTGGCATCGCCGAGAATAGCGGGTGTTCCGGGTTTGACCACGCGGACAAATTCAATTCCACGGGTTTCTGCTTTTTTCGCGACCATGGAACCGATGCCCTGCACCAGCTCCTGCAAATCGACTCTCGTTTCTGCAGCCTGTTCTTTGCGACCAAAGCGCAGGATGGAACTGGTAATCTCGGAACAACGGTCGATCTGCAGCATGATTTGGTCAAGACTGTCATGCACATCGTCCTTGAGCTTACCCACCAGGGGCGCCGCATGCTGTTCCGCATCTTCCAGATCAAGCCCCAATAAGGTCAGTTCCGATTTCATAATCTGAAGCGGGTTGTTGATCTCATGGGCAAAGCTGGCCGTCATTTCTCCCAACTCGGCCAGCCGGACGCTGCGATACAGCCGGTCACGAAGATGGTCCTTTTCTCCCTCCGCCTCGATAAGTGTATTGCCGATGCGATTGCTGGCAAACAATGCCAGGGAGACCGTAATGACGCCGCCAATGGCCGAAACAATCAAAATGTATATGCCGGCAGTATAGATATCACGAAAGGCATCACTGGTTTCCTGTTGCGCCACCAGTTTCCATCGCCCCTTATTGATACTGGCAACGGCTGCGAGATAGCGCTTCCCGCTGCTGGCCTCCTGGACGAATGTCTGCACCCCATACACCGGGCCTAGATACGATTGGGAATCAGGGGCGAAATCCAGAAGCTCCCATTTTCCTTTGTGACGCGTCTGATACTGCCCCTTGCCGTTGAGCAGAAAGGCCTCCCCGGTTGTGCCGACCCGCACCGACTCAACAACCTTGCTAAAGGCATCGCTATCGATAGTGGCGCGTAATATCAAAGGGTCGGTACCAACACTGGCCTTGGCAACCACAAAATGGGGCACGCCTCTAAAACCCAAAAAGACATCACTGACATATTGCCCATATTTTTTGGTGGCGAGAAACCATTCGGCATCTGCATAGTTTTTATCCATCAACTTGTGCGGCCCGCAGTAGGCCACATGCTTTCCTGTGCCATCAATGAGGCCTAAATCAACGAATGCTCCGGTCTCCTGCTGCAGACGGTCGAATAATTTCTTTAATATTTCGGGGTTCGATAGTTCTTCCGTGGAAAACGTCTGCAGCATCAAGGCAAGGTCGCTTCTGCGCTCGTCGAGATAGCGTTCGATAAACCTCGCCTGATTTTGCACAATACGCTTCATGGTATTGTGACTGCTATTGGTCAGCGAATTGATAAAAAAGGTGTAGGCAATCGCTAGCGCCATAAGGTAGGGAACCAAGGGGACAAAGACTATACCAAGAAAAATCATTCTCCTGGCATACTGGAAATACCTCGGTCTTTTTTTATCTTTTCCCATTATGGCCTCTCTTCTTCCCGTTTCCCTGCAGTCGCACACTCCATAATTCGTGCACGAGCGCGGTATTGATTTTGCATAATTTAAGCAAGGCGCATGCCATTGCGAGTTGACACCCGCGCCCCCTCCCGGGCAACAAGCAATAATTGCTTGCAAAAAAGGGGAGATACGTCATAACACTCACGATGCCCGACACATTGCGCATTCGCTCGCTGGCGCGATTCCTCGGCACGCAAGGCATGGCATTGCCAAATCGATGCGACCCTCTCCGCTCGCGATACCTATTATGGAAGCTTTGCGAGAAACAGGAAAATGGAAAAACAGGACAAAGAGATGCCTACAGACGCCACTCGCCCCCTCTTCAGCCGTGTCCTTATACTCTGTGTTCCGCCTGCCCTTCTGCTTATCGCAGGTATCGGGACCCTCGGCTTTTTCACTATCCACCAGTATGTAAACACCGCTATTGAACGGAATGTACGGATCCGCAGCACCGTTATTGCCAGGTCTATCGAAACCTTTCTGGAAAACCGCATTCGAGATATCTCTTATCTCAGACAAGGCCGTGTGGATCGTTCGGCACTCCTGGAATTCATGCAGCGGCAGGCACGTCTTGACCCGGACCTGTACCGTGAAGCAGCCTTCCTCTCGACCTCACCATCATCAAGTATTCTGTTCGTCATGGCGGAAGGAATGGTTCGGCAGATTCCCCCCGAGGACTTTTCCGATGTACACCCCAACCCCATGCTTCTTCCTTCGAACTTGCACGCACTGGATGCCGAGGAAGTGTTCTGCACGACGATTATGGCCACGGATTTTCCTTTTCCTGCCAAAAGCGGTATGGGCAACCGACGGGAATTCAGAACCTTTCGCATGATCACCCCTTATTCAGAACCGGGCATGCCCCCTGGATATCTAGTGTTAGGCGTGGATGCACGACGTCTGCGCAACGTACTGAGTCAGGTCTCCACTTCAAAAGACAAAGCCTGGGGATTTGAGCGCAGCAATGAAGTGCGTTTCAGTTACCTCTTCGATACCGAAGGCTGGATGCTTTTTCAGTCCGAAGCACCTGACAGCAACGATAAAAAATTGTCCACCTATCTTGCTCGCTCTGGTTTTCTCGGTACGCTTGGCAAGCCGGGTCTGCTTTCTGCTTTCCTGCCGGACAAGGAATATGAGTTGTATTGGGAAACGGTCAATAAAGTGCGCAAGGAACAGGGTGGCGTGGTGCGGATGAACGATCGGGGCATTCACAAATCTCCCGATGCGTCTACTTCTTTTATGGCATTCGAACCAATTCGATATACAGGGAAGAAGGGGGAAGAACCGCGACTCTTTTCCGGCATGGTCTATATCGATCGGAGCCAACTGGCCTTTACTGCCAGAAAATCCGCATTCATCATTACGCTCGTATGGGTCGGCGGAACCTTGTCGCTGCTGACCCTGTTCCTTTGCATCACCCGCCTCTTTTTCATTCACCCATTGCAGCGCTTGAAGCACAACATTGCTGCACGACTGCAGCAGGGTGTGGACAGCCCCATGATACAACCAGGTGGGTGTGAAGAATTGAACGAGCTTGCCACAACAGCCAACCAACTCTTTCACAACCTCGATGCATGCGAGCGCAAGCTGAACAATCTTTCGGAAGATCCCATGTCCGAAAAGATGCAACAACCTGTTGATTTACGGTCAAGTTATCAATCAGCGATGGCTATGGATGACCAATTTTCCGATATTATCGGCATCAGTCCGGGCCAGATTGCACTCAAGGCTCAGGTGCTGAAAGCGGCAGGAACGAATGTTGATATCTTTATAGTGGGCGAGACAGGTACCGGAAAGCAATTAGTTGCAGAAGCAATCCACCGGAATTCGGCACGAAAAAACGGTCCGTTCGTGTCTATTAACTGCGGCGCACTGAATGAAAGCCTGCTCCTGGATGCCCTTTTCGGCCACGTCAAGGGGGCGCATAGCGAGGCTAAAAACGATCGCAAGGGGGCCTTTATCGAATCTTCAGGTGGTACGCTTTTTCTCGATGAGATTCAGGCGGCGTCGCCTAAGGTCCAGCAATCGCTGTTGCGTGCGATAGCCGAACGGAAAATACGTCCCCTAGGCAGTGATGCCGAGATCGATGTGGATATCCGTCTTGTGACGGCAACGAACAAGGACCTGACACAACTGATCAAGGACGGACAATTCCGAGAAGATCTGTTTTACAGACTCTATGTCCTGACAATCCACACCCTGCCGCTCCGTCATCATAAAGAGGACATTCCCCTGCTTGCCTACCACTATCTGAAGCAGACGCAAGAATATGTCGACAAGTCCAACCTCCTGTTTTCCAAAGGCGCCATAAAAAAACTGCTTGCACACGACTGGCCGGGCAATGTCCGTGAGCTTGTCAATTGTATAACACGCACAGTGGTATTTGCTGAAGGACCGGTGATTCAGGCCGACGAGTTACGCATGGAAGATCCCGAAATATATCTCAACGGGTCTGCACCCCAGCGATTGCACACGACGGTGACCAACCCTGATGGGACACCCGCGACCAAAGGTGGCCGTTCGAACCAGAAGGATGATACCAGTACCCCGGTATCGAACGCCGCGGATGCGGCTCCTGCAGGCCGTGATCACCATCTTCCACCGTTGGTCCTCTCTCCTCGTCAGATCAAAGTCCTCCCGGCCCTCTTGGAACGCAAAGTTATTACCCGCAAAGAGTACCAGCATTTTTTCGATGATCCCTTGCCGGCACGGACTGCGAATTACGACCTCAACGATATGATGCACAAAGGTATTCTGAAACGAGAGGGAGCCGGCTCAACGACGCGCTACGTAGTAGCGCATACGGCTGATATACAGGTCTTGAACGACATGATAAACGCCTGACCCGTTTGTGGAGTCTATGGATCGTGCGCCAAAGGAGGAACGGCACCCGTTCGCGTGCCGGGATGGGATAGTCTGGCGGGGAGTTGTATTCACCAAATATGAGGGATCGACAGAACGGCCGCAGGCGAGGATATTCCGCACAACAGTCCGCTGCACCGATCGACGTTGCGCGATTGCGCAATCCACACGCACCCTTTTGCGCTATTCACACGCCGGATCCCACAACACAGAAGCTCTAGTTGCTTGACCGACTTCACACAACGACATAACGGGAAGATGGACCGCGCCCGGTTTTTTTCAGTATCTTTTTGGCAACAAGATCGTGCAAATCGTACTGAGCCGTGCGGACCGAAATGGCTCCTCCCACTGCAGCCTGATATTCGCCCCGACTGATGACGCCCTTGCTGGAAATTGTCGGCCAGGCTTTCCGCTGCCGAGGGTTCAGCTCAACGCCCGGGTCGTCTGCTACAGCATACTCAGCATCCAACGCCGCAGATACAGGATCAGGGGTGTCCTGAAACGCCGGCGGTGGCGCAGGTTTCGACTCGGGCAGTTTCATCGCAATCCCTGTTTCCTGCCCGCTTCTTTCATCAAAAAGAATCTGTTCGGCAAGCAGCAGCTCGCCTTCAGTAAAGGCCAGGGACCGAACAAGGCAGTTTTTCAGTTCACGGATATTTCCAGGCCAATCATAGTGCATCAGTTTTTCAAGAGCGCCCCGACTGATGCCGACTGGAGGTTTGTCGGAAATCGCCGCATTTTCTTCCAGATAATATTTGACCAGCACCGGAATATCTTCCTTACGCTGCCGCAGCGGAGGCATGTTGATGGTAATCACGGCCAGACGGTAGTAGAGATCCTCCCGAAAATCGCCGGTACGCGAAAGCTGAAGCAGATCAACGTTGGTGGCAGCGATAATCCGGGCATCAAAAGCCACATCCGTATCGGAGCCCAGTGGCCGAATGCGTCGTACCGATAATGCCCGCAACAAGGCCTGCTGCACCTTGAGCGAAGCATTACCGATCTCGTCAAGATGCAGGGTTCCCCCTGATGCCGCGACAAACGCCCCCTTGCGATCGGTCTGGGCATCGGAAAAGGCCCCCTTGATATGGCCAAACAGGGCGTCCATCAACAAATTTTCGTCAAGGGCACCGCAGTTGATGGAAATGAAGGGTGCTTTCGCACGATGACTGACGGAGTGGATGGCCTCCGCGGTCAATTCCTTGCCGGTTCCGGTTTCACCAATGATAAGCACATCGGCCAGTACCCTGGAGGCCTTGTGAATCTGCTGACGCAGTTCGTTAACGGCAGAGCTGCCGCCGACAATGCCGTAGAGGGGCATGGCCAGCAACTGCGGGTCAAGGGCCGGGTTGTTTTTAATCTCTTTTTCGAGATTGACGCTTTGGCGCATACGATCATCTTCAAAAATCCCTTCACGCAAAATAGTGTCATTGCGCGCAATCTGCAGCTGTAACAGCAGGATATTGATCGACCGCTGAAACTGATTGATTTCAGCAAAAAGAGGGCTCAGCGCCAGGGGTGAAGCATCGTCACCGGAGACACGGACATCGACCGCTTCCGCCAGGAGGTCGAGCGGTCGGCTGATGCGGCGCGCGATAAAATACATGGCAAGGAATACCAGCAGCAGGCCCAAGACGAGACTGATGGCCAGTGTCCCGGCGATACGATAGGTGGAGGCCATGAACATAAAACTGGTGTCAATGCACCCGATGCCGCCGACAATGCGCTGCGTCGCCGAATCTTCATTGAAGACAATGGGGACATAACTGAGATAGAGGGTCCTGTCGGTTCCGGACGGGGCCATAAAAGGCTTGGAGATAAATACCTGCCCTCCTTTCCCGCCCTGGACATCAGAGACCATGGCCCAATACAGGTTGTTCTCAAATCCCGGGCGAAAGGCGGTATCAAATCCGGGACGCCCAACGTCCCCCTGCAATCCGGAACGGAGCAGATCAACGGACAACTCCGCCTGGTGCTGATCCGGAGAAACCGATTCAAAAAGCAGCCAGCCCGAGGCATCAAAAAAGAAAGTCTTCTTCTGCTCGCTTTCCTGTGGGAACAGATAGAGCGGCGAATGCTTGGAGCTGTGCAGGGAAACGATATCGCGCAGGCGCGGCAGATCGAGCGAGAGTGTCAGCTGGCCCCTGTAGACCTTGTTGGCTCCATAGACGGGAGTCGAAAGGCGAAAGACATGCATGCCAATGGAATGCACCCCTCCCTGAACAGGAACAGAGGGATAGATCACCTCCAGAGGGTCACTGATATGGACATAGCCGGCAGGTTTGCCCATGAGCTGCTCACGACGGGTAAACACACTGAACTTGGCGCCCATGGCCTGTTCGGGCGGGATGGAGACCACCGCGGAACCGGTGTTGACGAGAACAAAGTGTTCATCGGTAGCGTGCCCCTGAAAGGCGATCTCTCGATAACAGTTGCGCACTTCCGATGAAGTTGCGGCCAGATGCTCGATAATCGACTCCTGGGTGAGCGGCATGCGCGATAAAAATTCCAACTCATACCGTGCCGCGACCAGCAGCCTGTTGATTTCATACGCCTGCGCCATTGCCCGGAGCTGCGCATTTCTCGAATACGCCTGATTGAGATACAACGAGGCGATCTTGTAGGTAACAGCCACCGAGACGGAAAGAATGACTCCCAACAGCAGCGTGCCCAAAAGAATCAGGAACTTGCCGATACTCCAGGCATAGATGGAACCATCGGTCCGGATGACTGGATTGAGGAGGGGGGGGTGGAAATAGCGCATGGCTTTTCCTCATTGCGAGATATTCTGGATGCATCACGAAATCTTTGCATTTTTCTACCTGGCATCGTGCAAAACAACAAGCGGAATTTCAATACTCCCCCGAAATACATAGTTAAAAATTTTTTGCACAAATACTGGCACACTTATTGGTTATCTTGGGCAGCTGACTTCCTCTACTCTGGGCACCGCACTCCCCCGACGAAGGAAAGAATATGCTGATCCGAGCGTCCGGATCCCCCTCCACGGCGCTCGGGTCTCCCCTTACCCTTTCCCGGCAGCAGGCCACCGGGAGATTTGAGAAAACGCTATTCAAACAACAAGGAGATCAAGATGAAAACGAGACTACAACGGTTATGGTGGACACTCCTGACCTTGGTTCTGCTCACTCCGAGCCTGTCCCTGGCTGCCGGCGGTGGTAAAAGCGCTCCCATTGTCATTGTTGCAGATACCCGGCAACTCGATGGTATCATGGCCTGGTGGGCTAACCTCTACAACGAAAGTCATTTTCAGTTCATGATTCTGACCATCATCATCATTCCCGTGACCGGTGTCCTTTTCGGCGTCCTCGCTGACATCATCATGGGATGGATCGGAATTGACCTGAAATCCCGCGAACTCGCTGAGCATTAATTCGAACCTAAGGAGATTCTCATGGACTGGCTCTATATTCTCATGCCCATTGCCGGAGTTAAGATCTTCTGGCCCGGGCTCATCATCCTCGGCGTAGGTGTTGGTATCATCGGTGGTTTCTTTGGCATGGGCGGCGCCTGGATGGTTACCCCCGGCCTCAACATCCTCGGATTTCCCATGGCCTTTGCCATCGGTACGGACATTGCCCATATGGCCGGTAAATCTTTGATTTCGACCATGCGCCACGGCAAATTCGGCAATGTCGACTATAAACTCGGCATGATCATGCTGGTGGGTACGGTTGTCGGTTTTGAAGCCGGCGCCCAGATGGTCATGTGGCTGGAGCGACTCGGCTCAGTTGAAAAAGTCGTGCGCTGGATCTACATCGGCCTGCTGGCTTTCATTGCCTGGATGGTATTCCATGATGTCGCCAAGCGCCGCGCCAAAGAAAAAGCCGCATCCGCTCGGGGCGAAGTACTGGAAGCGGGCGCCACTGGTGTCGAGTGGCACAAGACCCTGCACAAAATCAAAATCCCGCCGATGATCCATCTGGAAGTCGCCGGTATCTACTGCAGTGCCTGGCTGCCGATCTTCGTCAGTTTCCTTACCGGCTGGTTGGCTGGTATCCTTGGCATCGGCGGCGGTCTGATCCGTATGCCGGCCCTGATCTACATGATCGGCTGTCCGACCCACGTTGCCGTCGGCACCGACCTCTTTGAAGTAGCCATTTCCGGTCTCTACGGCGCCGCAACCTATACCTTTAAAGGACGAACCGAGCTGGTGGCCGCCATGATCATGCTGGTCGGCGCAGCCATGGGTGCTCAGGTCGGCGCGGTTGCCACCAAATACATCAAGGGCTACGGCATACGTATCGCCTTCGGCCTGGCGGTTATCGGCTGCGCGCTGTCCATCCTGATGAAACTGGTACAGCCTTGGGTGCCCCAGTACAAAGCCCTGCTCGACCTCTCTTCCACGGTTCTGGTCCTTGGCCTGGTCACCTTGATGTCCCTGTACATCTTCGTCAGGATGGTTGCCGGGGTAAAAGAAGAATTACGTGCCAAGCAGCAGCGAGTCTAACCAGGAAAATACATAAGGAGAATATGATGAACATTAAAAACATACTGCTCGCTGTCGCCGCAGTCAGCCTGGTCATGGGGCCCGTGGGATGTAAAGCCGATTTTTCCAAAGTGGAACAGGGCAGATGCATTGCCTTTAACAAGGACACCAAAGAGGTGACCCTGATCCATGACAGTGCCATGGATACCCAGAAACCGGTATACGATGTCCTGCCGCCTTCGGTCTTCAAACTGCCGACCGATCCCAAGGAAACCGGTCCCGAACCCAAGGCCGGTCAACGGATGAAGCTCGATACTGAGAAAAAAGTGATCGTGATCTTTGACACCACCACCCAGAAATTCGCGGATGTCCCGATCACCATCGTCGATCTGCAGCAGCCGATTGACAAGGAACATCCACTGGTCTATGACAAGGCGGAGAAGAAAGCGAAAAAATTTCCAGTGATCGATCAGGAAAAGAAGACCATCACGGTCTACTCCGGACGCCAGAAAATGCTCTGCACCTTCTCGGTTCCGGATGCATACTTCACCTACCCGCCAAGCACCTGGGATGCGGGCGATGAGGTACGCTTGACCTATAAGGTCGCCGGTCAGGCCCTTCGATTCATGAATATCTCCAAAACCGATATTTTCAAAAAATAACAACCGGTCCGCGGGCGGGATTGAACCCCGCCCGCTTTTTCACAACGGGAGAATGTCATGTCTGAATACAAATTTTTCCTTTTCCATAAACTGCTGGTGGTGAGCATCAACGTTCTGGTGCTCGTCGGGCTGACCGTTGCCATGTACCGGGCATCACTCACCCCTGATGATTTCAACGTCACGTTTTTTAAAACCATGTTCTCCCTGCTCATGCCCACCATGCTTCTCGGCTTTATCGGCAAGCGAATCCTCAATCGCCGCCGCATCGCACTGACATGATTGCCGGCGCAGGCTACGTCCGCTGGCAAAAACGAGCCGGCACCTTTGCCATGGTAGTACTGGTGGCCGCCCTGCTTTCGTTTGCAGACGCCCTGGTGGGCGGCCTTACCGGAAAACATGGCACCATCAATCTCGTCCCCGACAGCCGTTATGCAATCAGCGGCCCCCTGCCGCCAAAAACCACGGAGATCAAGGAGTTCGTCATTGAAGGTCAGGCAAGAAACGGCAGAGTCCGCCTCGTTCCGGAAACCATCTTTTCCGGCTACTTGTTCGGCGGCGCCATGTGGCGCGGGGCGATTGTGGTTGATCCCCTTGCCCGCCAAGGCCGTTATGTCATCTCGGTCAAGGATCGATTTGGCGAAAAACAGAATCCGGCCCTTGTGTTCAAGGTCAGGGTCTGGCCCGATCAGGCCACTCGGAATGCCAACGCCCCCTCCTTGCTGACCCGCATGACCGGCAAAAGCCCTTATCTCTTTGCCATTGGCTTCGCGCTCTGCGGCATTGCAGCAGGCGGAGCGAACTTCCTTCTCGGCCGGCTCTGGGCGCGCCATCTGGCCGCACACCACTGTGGTGAAATCTATAAATTGCGTCACACGGAACACGGCACGGAAATAACCTGTGAAATCCACTGCCTTTCGGCTGTCCACCCAGGCATGCCAGGTGCCATTTACCGCGCTTCGGGAGAGATGCTCTCAGCGGCTCACGTTTCAACCTGTGAAAACAACCAGGTACTGATGCTGGTCGACACACCGCAATTCGTCCGCCTGGGAGATGTAGCCTGTCTGCAGCTCGATTCGACCGAGGGAAGAGATGTTGAGGCCGGCTGATGGCACAACCTCCTTTTCCGGAAGACGCTCCGCGTTCTTGAAAAGTAATTGACAACTATTGGCAAGCTTTGTAGTGGTTACAGGTGGATATCGGATGGTCGGACCCCTCGGATTCCTTTCTTTTCACGCCACAAAGCAGCGTGTGGCAACGATCACTCATGACCATGTCTCGCCACAGCGCAACGAGGAGCCCCTTGATCCCAAAGAGTTCAGGACAACGTACAACGATACGCTCTATTTCTTCTTACCAACCCCCCTTCTCCCGGTCCGGCTGAGTCTGCCCGCACCACATTGATGACGCAGACACAAGGATAGTACAATGGAAAGAAACTACACAAAACTCTGGTGGCGTCACTGCCTGGCTATTATCTGTTTTTCCGTTATTCCGCTGCTGTTCGTCAATATATCCCTCTATATACTTTTCGATAGGATTTACACCGAAAAAGTCACCGAAACGCTGCGCAGTACTGCAGAAAATCGGAGAGATGCTATTGATCTGTTCTTTAACGAACGCATCGCTCAACTGTTCACGGTCGCCAACACCAACACCTTCCAGGACCTTACCAACGAGACCTATCTCAATAAAGTATTCGATGTCATGCATGCCAAGTCCAACACCTACATGGACATCGGTATCATCGACATGGAAGGCCACCATCTTTCTTATGTCGGCCCGTATTACAACCTGCTTAAAACAGTAAATTACAAGAACGAGCCCTGGTTCGATGCCGTCAAGGCCAACGGCATCTACATAAGCGATATCTTCATGGGCTACCGCAAGGTTCCGCACTTTATTATCGCTGTGATGGTCAGGGAAAAGAGCACGTCCTGGATACTCAGAGTCACCATTAATCTGAAAAATATCGATGAAATTGTGCAGAAGGCATGGATTGGCAATCTGAGCGATGCCTTTATCGTCAACAGTAAAAACATGCTGCAGACCAGGCCGAGGTTCGGAGGCACTTTTCTGGAACCTCCGGTGAATCCCGATTTTTCATCGACAGTGACGACCAGGGTGACCCGCCTTACCTTTCAGGGCATTGAATCCTTCTACGCGGCCATCCCCATCCACAACACCAAATGGGTTCTGGTTATCAAGGAAAACCCCGATGAAATGCTCTCTCCCTTGCAGAAAGGAAAATACTGGGCCGTGTTTCTCACCATGCTGGGTCTGGCCCTTATCACCACCGGTGCCGCCTTTTTCACCAACACCCTGATCAACAGGATCAAGAAAACCGATCACGAAAATGCCATCAATTCCACCATGCTGCTGCAGGCAAACAAGATGATAGCCCTCAGCAAGATGGCCGCCGGAATCGCCCATGAGGTCAACAACCCCCTGGCCTCGATAGCCGAAAAAGCGGGCTGGCTCAAAGACCTTCTAGAGGAAGAGGATATTGCCGCAAGCAAGAATTTTGCTGAATTCAGCGAATCGGTCGACAAAATCGAACGGCATGTCGACAGAGCACGAAAAATAATTCATAATCTGCTCGGGTTTGCCCGTAGAATGGAGCCCGCCAAAGAGAAAATCAATGTCAACAACCTGCTTGACGAAACCACCGGCTTTCTGGAAAACGAAGCCAAATATGTCAATATCAACATAAAAAAACAGTACGACGACAATGTTCCGGTTATTACCAGCGACCTGTCACAAATCCAGCAAGTCGTACTCAATCTGCTGAACAACGCCATCGACGCCATCGGTCATGACGGCACGGTGACCGTCTCCAGCCGGTATTTTGAAAAATCCGACGAGGTGGCAATTGCTGTCGCCGATACCGGGCCTGGAATACCGGAATCCGAATTGAACAAGATCTTTGATCCGTTCTTTACGACCAAGGAAGTTGGCAAAGGCACGGGGCTGGGCCTTTCCATATCGTACAGTATCATTGAAAAGCTGGGTGGAAAAATACAGGTTAACAGTAAGGTAGGCGAGGGAACGGTCTTCACGATTCTCCTCCCGAAACACTAAAAGGACACAATGGATACATTGCGGGTGTTGATTGTTGATGATGAGGATGATTTCAGAGAGACCATTGTCAAGAGATTAAACGCGAGAAAAATCTTCGCCGAAGGCGCAGCCAGCGGCATCAAAGCGTTGGAGGTCCTTGAAACCAAGGATTTTGACGTTATTGTGCTGGATGTCAAGATGCCGGATATGGATGGAATTGAAACCCTGCGCCATATTAAAAAGCTCAAGCCTGAGATCGAGGTCATCATGCTGACCGGGCATGCCTCCGTCGAATTCGGGCTCAAGGGGATGCAACTGGGGGCGTTTGACTATGTCATGAAGCCCGCCCCGCTGAACGAGTTGCTCGACACCATCGGCCAGGCCTTCAACAAGAAGCGCGGCATTGTTCATTAATTCCAGCAACAGCTGCACCTGAGTCCAACCAGCACCCCCCACCTGCCGGATTGATCCACTAGGCGGACCTAAGGGAAAATTCTCTGATCGGGAGGCGTACGAAAGAATCCTATGAGAGTGTGGGATACAAGTCATCTGCTGGATACTATACCTTCGGACCGGACGGAATCCGAGCATGTATATGACTCCATGGACAGCCAGGCTAACCTGAGCAGTATCAGGCGCCATTTCAAACAGCTCCAGACCCGATTGATCCTGGGACTTATCCTCGGCTTTCTTCTTCCCAACGCCCTGCTGTCCACCTATTTCCATTTCCAATTCACCCACACGCTGAAGAAGAGTGCCATGCTCAATCTGGTGGCCATTGCGGAGAGTCAGAAAAACACCATTGACCTGTATCTGCAGGAACGGGTGGTCAACCTCTACAATCTGTTCCACAGCACGGATTTCACCCTGGCGCCGACCACGGCGCACATGGAGAACTATCTGCACCATCTGAAACAATTTCATGACGGTTTTGTTGATGTCGGTTTTTTCGATACCAAAGGCGTCCAGATCGGCTACGCCGGCCCTTTTCCCTCCCTCCTCGGCAGGGACTACAGCACTGAAACCTGGTACACCACACTGCTCAGGGAAAATAAAAGTTATCTGATCAGTGATTTGTATCTGGGATTCAGAAACATTCCCCATTTCACCATCGCCACCCGGCAGGTGTTTGACGGACGCACCTATGTCATGCGGGCAACGCTCGATCCGGACAAGCTGTACATGTTCATCAGGTCTATCAGTCAGGGCAAGGAAGTGGAATCGACCCTGGTCAACCGGCAGGGGCAATATCAGGTGGTGGATCCAGGCCGGAGCCTTCTTCCCGGAAGCAGTGAATATGTTCCCGCTGCCAGCGCAAAATCAGGTGTGGAGGAAATCGAGCGGAATGAGCAACCGCTGCTCGTTGCCCATGCCTGGCTCAAGGAAACACCGTGGGCACTGTTGGCGATGCAGCCGGTTACCGTTGCCCAGGCCGGCATGTATCGAACACGCCTGGTCCTCACCGCAAGTTTCCTCGTCATCAGCCTGCTTATTTCAATCATCATCTTTTTCACAATCAAAAGGCTTGTCGACAATGCGCGCCGTATGGCCGAAAAAGGCCAGCAGCTGCATGAAATGCTGACCCATGCCTCCAAGCTGGCCTCCATTGGCGAACTTGCAGCAGGAGTCGCTCATGAAATCAACAACCCTTTAGCGATCATCATGGCCACCAGCGGTGTTATCCGGGATATGCTCAACCCGGAATTTGATCTGGACCACAGCCCGGAGGCGATCTGCAAGGAGCTTTCAGTCATCGATACGGCGGCTACCCGGGCCAAGGGAATTACTCGCAAGCTGCAGGACATGGGGAAGAACCGCATCCCCTGTTCGGTCCATTGCGATGTCAATGCCCTCATCGAAGAGGTGGTGAACAAGCTGAAAAAAGTAGAGTTCAAATCCAAGCATATTGATACAGTGACCCAGTTCAACCCCGATCTGCCGCACATCCTCGCTGAACCCGATCCCCTCCGCCAGGTATTCGGCAACATCCTCATCAATGCCGCTGATGCCATACCCGATAAAGGAACGATTACCGTTGCCACCGAGATGCGGGAGGGGATGGTATGCGTGACCATCACCGACACCGGAAAGGGGATAGAGCCCGGAAATCTGAAACGCATTTTCAATCCGTTCTTTACCACCAAGGGTGGCGGCAAAGGCACCGGGCTCGGTCTCAGCATCGCCGCAAGTATCGTCAAATACCTGGGTGGAACCATTAAAGTGAGCAGTATTCAAGGGACGGGCAGCTCATTCACCGTCCTCTTGCCCGTCACACAACAAGAAAAATAAAAACCATGGAAAAAAAATCAAAATTCAAAATTTTGCTGGTCGATGACGAAGATGTTTTCCGCGAAGCCACGGCCCGTCAGCTGACGGTCCGCGGATTTATCGTTCTCACCGCGGAAGGCGGCGAAAAGGCGCTGGATCTGGTGAAAAACGAAGCTCCGGAGGTCGTGGTGCTCGATCAGGAAATGCCGGGTATGCACGGATCAGAGACCTTCCTCGAAATCAAGAAGATCAATCCCCTGATCGAAGTGATTATGCTCACCGGTAACACCAGTGTGGATAACGCGATTGAATTGATGCAACGGGGTACCTTTGATTATTTGATGAAACCGATCAACATCGATGACTTGCTCTATAAAATAGAAGATGCCTATACACGGAAAAAACTCAACGAAAAGCAGCGACAGGATACCGGCCTGTGAACGCTGCCTATTTTTTTCTGACCTGATCCCCGTTTCTGGAACATAAAGGCGACCCATGCTGAAAAAACTGGCCGCGCTCTCAAAAAAGCTCCTGTTCAGAGACCAGGAATCGAGCTATCCCGAGCTGGAATCCTCTGAAGTGGAAGCACTGCGACTCACGTTCAAGTCCCGCTACCACAGCTTTAAGCTGCTGCTTGCCGCCAACAGCAGAATTCTTGAGGCAATGGCCGACATGGAAAAAGCGCTCCAGGGGAACGAGCCCTTCAGCATGTCGTTCGTGCAGACGCACTGCACATCGATCTCGGTCAATGTCTTTCGCATGATCAATGACATGGAGAATATAGCACCCGGTAAATACACCGCGCTCAGGGATCGCTTCGTTGTCATTCAGCGCCGCATAGACGCCCTGCTCGGGCAGAAAAAACAGATAACCGACCAACGGCTCGTCCTCCCTCTTGAAGCGGTTACCAGCGACATGATCGATATGGTCGGCGGCAAGATGGCGAATCTCGGCGATGTTAAAAACCGCCTGCACATGAATGTCCCCGCCGGGTTCGTGATCACCGCCGCAGCCCATGAAGTGTTCATGTCCACTGACGGCCTGCAGAAGGAGATTGACCGGCTCTTTCAGGTGGCCGGTTCCGACGAAGACCGAAATCTCGACCTGGTGAGCTCCCAGATCCGGCAACGGATCATGTCGGCAGACGTTCCGGAATCCATCTATCTGGCCGTGGTCGAAGCCTATACGCAGATGAAACAACACAACAACGGCAAGGAAACCCGAATGGCGGTCAGGAGCAGCGCCTTCGGGGAGGACGCCCAGAACAGTTCCTTCGCCGGCCAGTACCGGAGTGAACTGAATGTGGGATTTTCCCAGTTCTTTTTTTATTACAAGCAGGTCATGGCCAGTAAATACAGCGTGCAAGCCATTGCCTATAAACTGAACCGCGGCTTCAGAGACGAAGATATCGCCATGTGCGTCGGTTGCCTGGCCATGGTCGATGCCGTTGCCGGAGGAGTGGCTTATACGTGCAACCCCTTGAACAGCCGTGACGATGCCATTTACATCAACTCAACATGGGGCTTACCCAAGGCTGTTGTCGACGGCAACGACCTCTGTGACCTGTTCGTCGTCTCAAGGGATGATGCCCTGACCATTCTCCGCAGAGAGGTTCGCGAGAAAGGTTTTCAAATTGTCTGCTACGGCGATGAAGGCTGTATCCGCACCCAAACCGACTATGTCCAGGGCAGTCTGCCTTCCCTGACCGATGCCCAGGTGCAAGAGCTGGCGGATTATGCCATCCGGATAGAACAGTACTACGAAACCCCCCAGGATATCGAATGGGCCCTTGATGCCAACGGTACGATCTCTATCCTCCAGTCCCGACCGTTGCAGCAGATCGAATCCGTCTTGCCCGAAGCGACCCTGGATATTGAGCCATTCGAATCCTCCCTGCTTGCAGAAGGCGGCATCACCACCAGCTCCGGGGTTGCCTGCGGTACCGTTTTCAAAGTAGCCAAGAAAGTCGATATCCTGCAGTTTCCTGAAGATGCGGTGCTGGTTGTGGAACAGGCCCTGCCTACCTGGGCACCGCTGGTTGCCAGAGCATCTGCCGTGATTTCCGAACAGGGCGGTTTTGCGGGGCACCTTGCCAACGTGGCCAGAGAATTTGGCGTCCCCGCGCTGTTCGGGGTCAAAGGGGCCATGACGCTGATCGACAACGATGCGCAGGTCACAGTCGCGGCCGATCTCGGACGGATCTATCGCGGCCGCATCGAACCCCTGCTGGAATGGAAACGGCCGGAACCTAAACTGATGGTGGGGAGCCCGGTGTACGAATCCCTGCGGGAAGTCAGCCGGCATATCGTCCCGCTGCATCTCCTCGATCCGGAATCGCGCGACTTCACCCCGCTCAACTGTACAACCTTCCATGATATCACCCGCTTCATCCATGAGAAGTCGGTGCTGGAGATGTTCAGCTTCGGCAAGGAGCACAGTTTTTCCGAACGATCGAGCAAACAACTGCATTACAAAGTGCCCATGAACTGGTGGATACTCAATCTCGACGATGGATTCACCCATGAGATCAAGGGAAAGTACGTCAAGCTGGAGGACATCGCCTCCATTCCCATGCTGGCCTTCTGGGACGGGTTTGCCGCCATCCCCTGGGATGGTCCTCCGGCCATGGACGGCAAGGGAATGACCTCGATTATGTTCAAATCAACCATGAATCCGGCCCTGGTTCCGGGCCTCCGTTCCAAATACGCGGATCGGAATTATTTTATGGTGTCGAAAAACTACTGCACCTTGAGTTCCCGCTTGGGGTACCATTTCTCCACCATGGAAGCCATGGTCAGCGAACGGTCCACGGAAAACTATTTGGGATTCAAGTTCAAGGGAGGAGCCGCAGATCACGATCGCTGCATGGGCCGCCTGCAATTTATCAAGGAAATCCTGGAACGCTACGGGTTCCGCGCCGTGGTGAACGCAGACAACCTCGATTCCCGTATGGAAGGCCATGACATGGAGTTCATGAACAGCCGGCTCCGGATTCTCGGTTACCTGACACTGCATACCCGGCAACTCGACATGATCATGAACAACAGCGCCCTGGTGGCCTACTACATGACCAAACTCACCAAAGATATTGACTCACTGCTCGAACGGCAGCCAGCAGCACAGGCCGGCAGTGAATAACCTGAGTAAACCAGCAACACATACTGTATTTATATGAGGGGGAACAGAGTGGCACGCCAGCATCTGCAACCTTGTCATCAACAGCACCTTGGGTGCACAACGGGGGAGGAATAATGAAAAGGGTTCTACTGTCCATGGCCACGGTCTTCTTGTTGACAACCGTGTTATCGGCCGCGGATAAAACCATGATTAAAAACAATGTCGATGCAGTTGTTGCAGCCCTGGAACAAGGGAAGGAGGCAACCAGTTACGCCGCGGATGCCTACACACCCTATGTGTTAATCATGGATGCGGAAGGCAAGCTCCTGGTCCATCCCCACCTGGCCGGAGAATACCTTCCAGAAAAAGCACCACCCATTTTTCAGGCATTGCAGCAGGCAACCCCCCAGGGGGTCTGGGTGCAATATCTCTGGAAAGGCGCTCAGAAAAACAGCTATGTGCGAAAGACCAAAGCCAACGTGATCGTCGGCAGCGGCTATTGAATCGGGTAGGAGGAGGCAGGTTCACGCTCAGGACATGACCAGCATTGCACCGCAAACACAACGAACAATGTTCACGAACACCAATCTGCGCGGAACAGAAGATACGAAACCACGCGCAGGAATTGGAAGAAGGGGCGAAAAGGTCTTTTTTCTTCTTGGCTGTTACGCAAACGGTATCGACCCTGGCACCATCTGAAGGTTTTCACCTTATCATCATAGGGATATGCCATGCCTACCATTATTGAAAATATCAGACAGTTCATCAAGGACATAAAGAGTCGGAACGGATCAACGGCTCCCGACAATCCCTCTGAAATGAACGCCCTCTTCCGCTTCAAATATACCCTGTTCAAGGAACTGCTCGCTGCCAACTCCGAGCTCCTGACCGCCCTGTCCGACATGGATGAAAAACTCAAGGGGGAGCAGGTCTTCGGCGTCTCCTACATCAACAACCAGATCAACAAATCGCTGAAATATGCCTTTCAGATGGTCAAATGTCTCAATGTCATGTCCAACTCAAAATACCGCGAGCTGTACGCGGCACTCGAGCAGATCAATACCCGGATCAAGGGAATCGTCGATGAAAGGAAGGTGGACCAGGCGCCGTGCTCCGTGGTTCAGTACGGGGATATCGGCCTGAAAGACGCGGATTGGGCCGGCGGAAAAAATGCCAACCTTGGCGAAATAAAAAACCATCTCGATATTCCCGTGCCGCACGGTTTCGCCATCACAACCAAGGCGTTCCACCACTTTTTCGCGCACAATGACCTGAAAGAAGAGATCATCAAGCAAAAAAATATAATTTATGTCAATGAATTCGACCTGCTCAACACCTTGAGCAGCGAAACGATCGAACTGATCGAATCCAAACCCCTGCCCCTTGAACTGGAAGAGGAAATTCTCGCCGCATGCAACGCTCTCTGGGGGGATGACCAGTCGGTTCTGCTGGCGTTGCGAAGCAGCGCGGTTGGCGAGGATGGCGACATTTCCTATGCCGGTCAATACCTCACCCTTCTAGGCCTCACCCGCGCCGACATCTGTTCGGCCTATAAATCGATCATCGCCAGCCTCTATTCTGCCCGCTCCATTTCCTATCGCAGTTCCAAAGGCGTCTATGATGAAGACCTGGCCATGGCCGTGGCCTGTCTGCAGATGGTCGATTCCCGAGCCAGCGGGGTGCTCTACACCCGGCATCCCTACGACATCACCAATGAGAACATACTGATTAACGCGGTCTGGGGACTGGGGCCGTATGCAGTGGACGGCGTGGTTCCCCCGGACTCCTACACGGTAGCCAAGGATGAACGCTTTTCGCTGCTGGAAAAGAATATTGCGACCAAAATGATACAGCTTGTTCTCAACACGAAAGGCGGCGTGGAAGAGATTCCTGTGCCGACGGAGAACCAGAACTCGGCCTGTCTCACCGATGAACAGATCCGCATCCTGGCCGGTCATGGGGCGGCCCTGGAAGCACACTACAAATGCCCGCAGGATGTTGAATGGGCCCTCGCTCCCGATGGGACCCTCATGATTCTGCAGGCACGACCCCTGAAAATCCAGAACCCGAAGAATTTCTGCCTGCTCAAGGCCCCTGCGCTGACCGGTCACAGGCTCATCCTCGAAGACAGTGAAATCGCCTCCCAGGGCGTGGGAAAAGGACCGGCCTTTCATGTCCGCTCGGTTGAGGATCTTGCCGCTTTTCCGCAGGGCGGGGTACTGATTGCCCGTCATTCCTCGCCGGAATACGTGGTGGTCATGCGGCACTGCGGCGCCATCATTGTCGAGGCCGGGAGCGTCAGCGGCCACATGGCGGCCCTGGCCCGCGAGTTCAGCGTCCCAACCATCATCTGCTCACAACCGGCCATGGAACTGATCCCCCCCGGGATGGAGGTGACCGTCGATGCGTATACAGGGCGGGTGTATGAGGGAACCGTCACCGAACTGCTTGTCGCCGTTAAAAAGAATGACGCTCACATGAAAGGGACACCGGTCTACGAACAGTTGCAGCGCATTGCCAAGCATGTCATTCCACTGAACCTTATCAATCCAGCCGCACCCGAGTTCACGCCCTCGGGATGCACAACCTTGCACGACCTCGCCCGATTCTGCCACGAATACTCCTATACGGAAATGTTTCAGATCAGTGATCTGGCCTCCAAATTCCATGGGTGGTCGCTCAAGCTCGCCGCAGCCCTGCCCATGGATATTCACCTGATTGATCTGGGCAACGGCCTGAAGGAGGAAGCGCCTGGCAAATGGAATGCGGTCAAAGCCGACGAGATCGCTTCCGCGCCCTTCCTGGCCTTACTGCAGGGGATGCTGAACAAGGATGTCCATAATCTCGAACCCAGGCCGGTTAATTTTTCAGGTCTGCTGTCCGTCATGAAAGAGCAGACCATGGCCCACGGCCACAGAGGTGAACGCTTTGGTGATCGGAGTTACGCCATCATTGCCGACAAATACCTCAATTTCAGCTCGCGGGTAGGATATCACTACAGTGTTATCGACGCCTATTGCGGCGATACCATTAATAAAAATTACATCACCTTCACCTTTAAAGGCGGTGCGGCCGACGCCGTTCGCAGAGTCAGGAGAGTCCGGGCCATTTCCCTGATCCTTGAAGAGGAAGGATTCAAAGTGAATGTCAAGGCCGACAAGGTGGACGCTCGGCTGCAGAAATACCCCAAGTCCTACATTGAAAGCAGAATGGATATTCTCGGCCGCCTGCTGATTTTCACCCGCCAGCTCGATATGCTTATGACCACGGAAAAGAGTGTGGAATGGGTTGCAAAAAATTTTGTCGCCGGCAATTACAAGCTTTGCGCACCGCCGGAAACCATAAAGTGAACGCGGTGGCGGCACCACTGCCGACGGTTGCCGATGACCAGAAGAGCTGCTCCATCTGCCGCCCGTCTCGTTATCTCCGGATGATGAGCAGGCCGCCTTATGATGGGCAGCAATTTTCCCTGTGCTCCGATCCGGGCAATCCGGAGGACGCGCCCCCCTCAAACAAGAGGCTCCACCATGCAAAACCTTACCCTGCTCATCATTATCATCGGCTCCATAATCATTGGTTTGGCAATCGGAGTCTGGATGCGAAGTAAACGAAAATGACCGGCGGCTCGATGCCATCACCGACATCAGCGATTGGTCGCTCGGAAAACAGGCCTGTCTTTACCGACACGCTCCCTGTTTTTCGTGCATAGTTGTCCCGTACAGAGCAAGAAGCACAGGTTGAGACGATTACTGTTTTTCTCTTTTCCGCCAGCAGGTATCATGTATCGCAGGCTCCCGGCCGCTTCTTTCTCTGCACAGAAAACCGGCGCCCGGCAACCGCTATTGCAGTACGCGTCGATTGTCGAACAATCCAACCCATACCCCGTGTTCTCAATGACCGGGCAACTTAAACATAGACGATGCCATGCGAGAAAAACTCAAGAATTACATATTTTTACGAAAGCTTCTCTCTGTTGGATTCTTTATCAGTGGTATCATTCCTATCGTCATTATTGCTTCAAGCTCGATCTACAATTTCAAACAACTCTCGATCAACGATATCGAAGTAACCGCGCGGCAGGTCGCGGAAAACAGAAATGATGTCATCGATATATTCATTAAAAGCCAAGTCACGTTTCTCTCGACCCTGATCGACCTCTATCCGCTTGATTATTTACGAGACAAGGAAAAGTTCAAAAAGTTATTCCTGGCTATCAACAAGGAGGGAAAGGAAAGCGAGATTGTCGATCTGCAGCTGATCGATACCAACGGCAAACAGCTTGCCTATGTGGGCCCGTACCAGGAAAAGGTTGCCGGCAAGGATTATAAAGATGCGCCATGGTTCAGTGAAGTTCTGGTACGCGGTACCTACGTGAGTGACGTGTTCAGCGGCTTCCGCAATTATCCGCACTTTGTCATAGCCCTGACCGATCCGCTGAAAACCTATGTCATGAGGGCTACCATCAACTCGGGGATCTTCAATTCCCTCCTCTACAGCGCTCAGATAGGGCCGAACGGCGACGCCTTCATTCTCAATTCCAATGGGGAGTTCCAAACGCCAAGCCTCCAGAAAGCAACCAGCTTGAACGCCACGGAAGTCAAAATGCTCAAACACCACTCCGGTACGGAAATCGCCATCGATGGCACCACGCTCTATGCGAGCAAATGGCTCAATGGCAACATGTGGCTGCTGGTGGTCAAAGCGCGGATTACCGATTCCCTGGGGGGATATTATAAATACCGCAACCGTATCATTTTCATTGTCTGTTTTACCGCTCTCCTGTTCCTCTTCTTCTCCATCGGTATAAGCAGGCTGATCGCCGCCCGGGTAGAACGGGCTGATCGGGAACAGACAGCGCTTGACCAGCAAATGGCCCATATTGAAAAAATGGCCAATATCGGGCGACTTGCCGCAGGCATTGCCCATGAGATCAACAACCCTCTGCAACTGATCCAGATGCAGGCGGGCTGGATCGAGGAACTCCTGCAGGAAGAACAGACGGATAATATTTCCAACCTGGAGGAGTACCGGAAGTCGGTGTCCAAGATTAAGCAACATGTGAATCGTGCCGGCACCATCACTCATCGTCTGCTCGGATTTTCCCGAAAAATCAGCTCCGAGTACGATGTCCAGGTAAACGAGCTCCTTCAAGAAACCATTTCCTTTCTCGAAAGCGAGGCGCAAAGCAACAATATCACACTGAATCTCCTGCTCGATGAACATCTGCCAACGCTCAAGACCGATGGTTCACAAGTGCAGCAGGTTCTGCTCAACCTTATCGAAAACTCGCTCGATGCCATAGGGGCCGACGGTCAGATCGACATCACCACCAGCAAAGCCGCAGGTGCGGTGCTTATCCAGATCGGAGACAATGGACCAGGGATCAGACCCGAGGTATTGCAGCGAATCTGGGAACCGTTTTTTACCACCAAGGAGCTGGGCAAGGGCACCGGTCTGGGCCTTTCCATCTGCAGCGATATCGTGCATAAAATCGGCGGCACCATCACTGCGGAAAACAGGCCGGAAGGAGGGGCGCTCTTTACTATCAGGCTTCCCATACGAAGCTGAGCAGGGAAACACGCTCTTTCCCTTCCCCACCACCCACGTAAGCAAACCCGAGACCGCTCCTGCAAACAGGTGGATACCGCCCGGTATGCACCTGTTTTTTTTATAATGTGCTTCGGCTGAACGGAAAGAAGTTTTACCGGCCCGTATTTTGTTACTTCATCTATACAAAAGCAACGACAGCCACCACAACGGTCACCATTCCTACACAGCATAAACAGACCGTAAAAACAGGCAATTACCTGGAAAGCGCCCTTGAGTTGTCACCTATTTTACACAGTGCGGCATCGTCATTGTTTTTCGCCGCAGCAAGCACCAGCTGCAACCTATTGATATTTTTCACTATAAATTTTTCGTTCTTCCCTGCGCCAACTGGCCTCGGTTCTGCAGTAGTACGAGTGTCGATGCGTGTTCACCACCTTGCCTAAGACAGCGGAAGACTATGACGAACGGACTCAAAAAAACAACACACTCGCCCAACGACCTCGAATATCTTGAACTTGAGCAGGCCGCGACCATCTGTTGCGTCTCGATCGAGCGGTTTGGCAAATGGATTGAAAAAGGTATCGTTCCGGTTATTGATCACAGCGGCAAGAAACTGATCCGCTCACACGACCTTATTCAGCATCTCATTCGCCATAATATACCCATCCCTGACCGGTTACTGCAGGGCAACAGCAAGAAAATTCTGTTTATCCTGACGGAAGAGGCGGTTCCCCATTCCGTCACCATCGAAATTATATGGGCGCTCTACAGGCTGAGAAAACAGGCTCCTTATATTTTTGACTTTGCCAACTACGACAAAAATGTTGAATTGAAGATCATAACCTTCAAGCCGGATATCATCTTTCTCCTGCAAAAAGATACGATGGATCTGGAACCTGAAAAGGCTATCAAAAAAATGGTCAACGGAACAACCCCGGTCCATGCCTTTTCAACCGAAAAGACCATCAACCTCGACATATTTCTCAACGAGTAGGCAAAGGAGAACCGTATGCGAGCACAGAGCAACAACCCGACGCCATCGGAAAGGGTGACCGTACCCATGGTGCCGGAGTGGACACGGAAACAGGAGGAACGCAGAACGCATCCGCAATCCTCACAAGATAACGATAACTAAGACAGAGGAGGACTTGGTATGTCACTTTATTCAGTACTTATTGTTGACGATGAAGAGGAATTCCGGGAGATGACCACCAAGAGACTGAGCAAGCGCGACCTCGAATGCGAGAGCGCTCAGGACGGGGATACAGCTCTGGAAATGATCGCCCAAAAAAATTACGACGTGGTTTTGCTTGATGTCAAGATGCCGGGAAGAGACGGTATCGAGACCCTCCGCGAAATCAAGAAGATGGCTCCGATGACCGAGGTGGTGATGCTCACCGGACATGCCTCGGTGGAGTCCGGTATCAACGGTATCAAATACGGGGCCTTTGATTACCTGATGAAACCCATGGAGCTCGACCCGTTGCTGGAAAAACTGAATGCCGCCTATGAACGGAAACGGGGGCAGCAGGAAAAGATAGAGCAGGCACAGATCAAAAAAGATATGTCACGCCCGGGCTGATCGGCGAGGACCTTCTTATAAACCCAAACAACACGTTTTCATCGACAAAAAAAGGAGAAAAAAATGAATTTTTTTCGTGATCTTTATCAACTCATGGTGGCCGGGTCCCAAGCCCATGCACGATGGGAATTGGAGATGTCCAACAACATCCTCCACAGCCGTAAACGGCTGGTGGTGCTGGGTCTGCTGCTTATTCCCATATTGCTCGGCGGAATCGCCTTTGCCGATTCAGTTGGACAGGCACTGCCTTCCTTCATCGGCGGCAAAACAGCCTACGGGCCTTCTCATTACACCAATCTCATTTTCGGCGCCTCGATTCTGGTGGGCGTCTGCGCTGGCCTGATCACCGGCTGCATTGGCGCCGGCGGCGGTTTCATCATCGCTCCCGCTTTGATGAGCGCCGGCGTTAAAGGTATCCTCGCCGTCGGAACCGACCTGTTCCACATCTTCGCCAAGGCCATCATGGGTTCGGTCCTCCATCGGAAAATGGGCAACATCTCCGTATCTCTGGCCGTTACCTTTCTGGTAGGCGCCATCGCCGGCTCGACCCTGGGCGGTTATATCAATCGATCGCTGTATGACAAGAACCCGGTGTTGAGCGATATGTTCATCACCTCCATTTATGTCGTCATTCTCGGCTTCCTCGCTTTTTACGCGATGAACGACTACCTCAAATCACGTTCCAAAAAAGTGGTTGTCGAGGAAGGTGCAAAGAAACTCTCTGAAGAAATCCCCAACATGGGCAAACGGCTGCAGTCCATTAACCTGCCGCCGATGCTCACCTTTGACGAGAGCGTTACCCCTGGCGGCCGTAAAATTTCAGGCATCTTTCTGGTTATCTCCGGTTTCATCGTCGGTATGGCAGCCGCTATCATGGGCGTGGGCGGCGGTTTCCTCACCTTCCCGATCTTTGTCTACGGTCTGGGCGTTTCTTCCATGACCACGGTCGGTACCGACATTTTCCAGATCGTCTTTACCGCCGGCTACGCCGCCATCAGCCAGTATGCAGTCTACGGATTCATTTTCTACACCCTGGCCATGGGCATGCTGCTCGGCTCTCTGATCGGCATCCAGGTTGGCTCCATCGTCACCAAAGTTGTTCCCGGAGTCACCATCCGCGGGTTCTACGCGATCACGGTTACCGCCGGTTTCCTCAATCGTTTGTGTGCCCTGCCGGAAAAATTGATGAAAATGGGGTATATGCATGTTTCCAAGGATGTCCTGAAGATTGTTGACCTCATCGGCAACGTCGGTTTCTTCATCATCATCACCACCTTTGCCATCTGGGTCTTCTGGTGCTTTTTCTCAAATCTTAAGGTCCTGAAATCAGGGGAGGCGCATTAATCATGGAAACTTCGGCACAATTGAAAACCAAAGGAACGCTGCTGCTGGTCTCTTTTTTCGCGGTCCTGATCGCCATCTTCATGCCTTTGTTCCCGGGAACAAACGGCAAGAAAATAAATGGCTTGGATTATCTCGATAATTTCTTCAACGAGCTGTCCAAAGGGTCTGCGTACTATATCGATCAGCAGATGAAGAAAGCGGAGAAGTACAACGGACAGGAATTTACTACTGTTCTCAAGATGAAAACCCCGGAAGAGGCTGCGGTTACGGCAAAATTATTCACCGTCAACAATATCGCCGCTACAGCTGATGGGGAAAAGGTTCAGGTCGATGGCGATTTCGGACGCATGATCGGGATCATGCTTGAGGATGCCGATGCCATGTACAAGAACAATGGCGAAGCGCTCACCGCGAAATACGGGGTTGATGAGCGCCAGGCAATCTACTCCTGGTACCAATCTCTTTCCGCCATGGAAAAGGACATGACCAAGGCAGGGAGTTTCGAGCAGGCTAAATTTGTCAAAAACTGTATGACCAAGGCGATTGAACCGTCCTACAACTATTACAAGGTCGAGGCGAAATCTGTGAAGGCCAGTCTCTTTCTGGTTGTCGCATCCCTCGCCTTTTACGTCATCTACACCATGTGGTACGGTTTCGGCCTGCTCTATCTGTTCGAAGGTATGGGCATCAAACTGGATCACTAATTTCTCTGTCACCACATGAACCATCAAGCTGCAGCACGGAATGTATTCCTGCTGCAGCTTTTTTTTATGCACCATGACGGTTATTGACCGAATCAATGCGCTTCTGGGACGAGAACAGCGAACCCCTCCTCCTGCCCCATCTCTGCGGCCGGAAGAGCTGCAGCGCCTGTTCACCGCCAATTGTCGCTGTTTTCACGATCTCCTGCGTGCCAACAATAACGTCCTGGAAACCATGGCGGAAATGGAAAAAGCTCTTCGGGATGGCCGCACCCTCTCCATGGCTTTTATCCGGTCCAAAAGTACAGCGGTCGCGATCAATGTCTACAAGATCGTCCACAACCTGATCAAACTTTCCGAAGGACGACATAGCGAGCTGCAGCGCGTTTTCAGCCGGCTTCAGCAGGAAATCGACACGCTGCTGGATGGCGAAAAACCTCCGTGTTCCGCGGAACTGATCATTCCCCTGGAACGAATTTCACGGCAACAGGTTGATCTTGTCGGCGAAAAAATGGCCCATCTCGGGGAGGTCGCGGCCATTGCCGGCATGCTTATTCCACCGGGCTTTGCCATTACCTCGACCGCCAGCCGGCTCTTCTGGCACCGTAACCATCTGTATCCCGCTATCAACCACATCCTGCAGCGGCTGGATATCGCCAACCTGGAAGATCTGTATGCCAAAAGTGCGGCCATCCGGCAGAAGATCAGCAGCTGCCCGCTGCCGCCTGAACTGGAAACGGTCCTTTTCCAGCACTATGATGCCCTGGTCGCAGCCACCACACCCGACATCAAGGTCGCGGTACGCTCCAGCGCTCTGGGTGAAGACCTGGGTCAGGCCTCCTTTGCCGGGATCTACCATACCGAACTGCATGTCGGGCGAAACCAGCTGGCGGATGCCTACAAATCGGTACTGGCCTCAAAATTTTCTCCGCGGGCCATCTCCTACCGGCTGGCCAGAGGGTACCGTCATGAGGAAACCGAGATGTGCGTCGGCTGCCTCGCCATGATCGAGGCCGCGACCAGCGGAATCTGCTACTCCCAATCGATCAGCGGCAGCATCGACACGCTGGATGTCTTTTCCGCTGGCGGCAGCGCCAAGGGGATTGTCGATGGAACCCGATCGACCAATCACTGGCTCATTGAAAGATCGCCTCCGCATCGTATGCTGCACTGCACTCTCACCGATTCGACGCAGGAGGCCCTGTTGAGCGATCAACAACTCGGCTCATTGAGCGCCATTGCCCTGACCCTGGAAAACCACTTCGGAACGCCTCAGGATATCGAGTGGTCCATTGATCCCGCAGGCACCCTCTCTGTTCTCCAAAGCCGGCCGATTTCGATTTCGAGCCGCTCCACGGAGTCGGACGCGCAGACACCGCATGACGACGATCGGCTGCTGCTCCGCGGCGGGGTCACCGGTTGTGCCGGTGCCGGCAGCGGCCCGGTCTGCATCGTTCGCACCATCGCCGACATGCTTCACTTTCCTTCAAAGGCCGTGCTCGTCGTTGCCCATCCCCTGCCGGAATGGGCCCCGCTCCTCAAGCGCGCCGTTGCCCTGGTAGCGGAAACCGGCAGCGAGGCCGGACACTTAGCGACCATTTCCCGAGAATTCGGCCTCCCCTCGCTGTTTGCCGTTGATCAGGCCACGGAACAGTTGATCGAGGGCGAAACCGTGACAGTGGATGCCGCCAGCAAGGCCGTATACCGGGGCCGCATCGACGAGCTGCTCACAAAACCTGCGGTCCGACCCAATCTCATGGAGGGCAGCCCGGTGCAGCAATGCCTGATCAATGTGCTCCGACTGATCACCCCCCTGCATCTTACCGACCCTGCTTCCCCGGAGTTCAGTGCGATAAACTGCCGGACCATGCACGATATCACCCGATTCTGCCACGAACAGTCCATCAGAGAGATGTTTGCTTTCGGCAGGCGCTACCATTTCGATACAGCTGCGGCCAAACGGTTGCGCGACACGCTGCCGCTTGCGTGGTGGGTGATCAATCTCGGTGACGGTTTCAGTGCCCGTTATGAAGGCGACCAGCCTGACATCACCATTACCGATATTGTATCCCGGCCCATGCTCGCACTCTGGCACGGCATGCATGCCGTGCCGTGGAAAGGGCCGCCTCAACCGCCGTTGCGCACCAAGCTCTCTTTTCTTTTCCAGTCCATCCGTCAAACCATTCTGGATCCGGCCCTCTCTTCGGCCCTGATGCAGAAGAATTATTTTATTATTTCGAAAAATTATTGTAATCTCAGCGTGCGACTCGGGTATCACTACGCCATGATCGAAGCCCAGGTGGGAAGCAGGCCGGTCGACCAGTACATCACCTTCCGCTTTAAGGGAGGAGCGGCCGGCGAAGAGCAGCGTATGCGACGCGTCGAACTGCTTGCCGATATTCTGGAAACATACAACTTTCAAATCGACCTGATCGGTGACGCCCTCACAGCCCGGGTGGAAAGGATGTCGGAAAAATTCCTGTATGACCGGTTGAAAATCCTTGGATACCTCACTGTCCATACCCGACAAATCGACATGGTGATGACCAACGCCCAGGAACATCCGTTCTTTCGTGCTCCACTTATTCAAGAAATCGAGGATATGCTGAACAATGACCAGTGAACACGCCTTCAAACTCGAAGCAGCGCTCAAGATTCATCTGCTGCTGGTTGACGATGAACCTGATTTCAAGGAGGTCATGCTGAAGCATCTGTCTCGCATGGGAATACATCTCAGTGTCTCTGAATGCTGCCTCGATGCTCTGGGAACCCTGGAAACCAATGCCATCGACGTGGTGATCATGGATATGAATATGCCGGGAATGGACGGCATTCAGTGCCTGAGGAAAATCAAAGAGCGCTGGTCCCAGATCGAAGTTATTATCCTCACCGGCCATGCCTCGGTTAAGTCAGGGATCGAAGGCATGCAAAGTGGGGCGTTTGATTATTGCATCAAGCCTATCGACGTCCGAGAATTATTGGAAAAGGTGGAACTGGCCGCTCAAAAAGCCCTGATCAACAAGGAGGATCTCCATCTCTCGTAACAGTGTTCCCTGGAACGCTTTCATGCATTCCCCCGCATACAACTCCAACCACTCTGTATAAAGATGACCGCCATGCAACGCTTCTCTCATTCTGTACGAACTTTGTTTTTTTTCTGCTGTGTGCTGGTCCTGACCGGTTGCGTCAGCGCCGGCAAGGATTTCAACGTCCACATGGTGCCGCAGATCCAGCTCCATCAGACCACTCGCGCCCAGATTCAACAGATGTTCGGCCCGCCCTGGCGGACCGGTGTTGAGGATGGCCGCCCGACCTGGAGTTACGGGTACTACAAATACGGCGCCAGCGATACCTTGAGCCGCGATCTGGTCATTCGCTTCGATGCCGACGACACAGTGGCCTCCTACACCTTCAATTCCAATTACCCCGAAGATCAACATCTCTAAGCCATCGCACCGCGATTGATTACGGGCAGGGATGGGCAGGCAGCGGTTGCCCCCTGTTCCTGCCTCATCCCTGCCCAAGCGTTTCCGCACCCTCTCTCCCCCCTTCACTGCTGCCATTTCCAGAAGCACCATCGCTATTCGGCAGCCGTGAAATTCGCTTGACACCAATGGTCTAACCATTGTAATCATAAGAATCAATCCGAGACCGAGGCACCATGGAACAACTCTTTCACAAGGCCAAACAGAATCGCATCTTTCAGGATGTGGTCGATCAGATCCAGACCGCCATCCTGGACGGTGAAATCGAAGCCGGCACCAAGCTGCCGCCGGAACGCGATCTCTGCGAACTCTTTCAGACCAGCCGCGGCACCCTGCGCGAAGCCCTGCGCATCCTCGAGCAGAAAAGCCTGATCGAGATCCGCCTGGGAGTGAACGGTGGGGCCTATGTCCGCGATCCCAACAGCGAACTGATGGCGGAAAACCTGGCCATGCTCATCCGCTCCAACGAGGTGGCCCTGGAGCACCTTGAAGAATTCCGCGAAGGCATTGAAGGCGCTGTCGCCGGGCTGGCCGCCCGCCGAGCCACGGACGAAGACGTGGCAGAATTGCAGGAGCTGCTGGAGGACGCTGCCACGCTGCGCAGGGACGGGCTGACGCGTTGGAATGATTTTGTTCGTATCGACGAGCATATCCACCTGACCATCGCCCGCATCGCCGGCAATCCGCTCTACGATTTCGTCCTGCACAGCGTCCACGACAACATCCACCGTTATTACGACAAATTTCTGGCGGTGGGCGAGCAGGAAATGGAAGAAAATTATCAGGATATCCGCCTGCTCGTTGAGGCGATTGCCGCGCATCAACCGGAACAGTCCACCGACCTGGCCCGCGAACACGTACGCCGCTTCAGTGCATACATGAAAAACAAACGGCGCTGAATACCAGCGCATACCGTCTGCCCAAACGATATCCAGCGAGGCATCCTACCATGAACACAGAGCAACAAACTCTCATTGACCAGGCGATCACCCTGGCGGAACAGTGGCAGAACCGGGCTAACCAATTGCTCACCAAGGAAGAAAAACAGCTCCAGGAGCAGATGAAGCGCCTCCTGACCCATCCTCGGGACAAGGTACTGCTCAGCAAGATGATCGATCAGAGTTTTCGCTCCCACAATCCCAAACGGGTGGCGGACCAGATCAGCAGCCTGATACGGGAGGAAGGCGTCCCGCAATTTTTCAGCACTGTGGAAAAGGCCGCTATCCACCTGTTCGTCGGGGTCGGCAAACATTTTTCCCGCATAACCGTACCCAAGTTGATCGAGCAGATGCGGGCCAGCAGCAGCCGGGCCATTATCCCCGGCGAACCGGAACCCCTGCATGCCCATCTGAAAAAACGCCGTGAGCAGCGGGTACCGATGAACATCAACCACCTGGGCGAGGCCGTTCTCGGCGAGCAGGAAGCGGCGCATCGTCTGGCCACCTACATCAAGGATATGGAGGATCCGGACATCGAGTATATCTCGATCAAGATCTCCACCATCGCCTCCCAGATCAGTTCGCTGGCCTTCAACGACACCGTGGCCACCCTCAAGGAACGGCTCTCCACCATCTACAGAGCGGCGAAAAAAAATCCCTATACCCGCTTGGACGGCTTCCGCGTCCCCAAATTCGTTAATCTGGATATGGAGGAATATCGGGATCTGGACATCACCTACGAGGCCTTCATCGCCACCCTGAATCAGGAGGAATTCCGTGATTATTCAGCGGGGATCGTCCTCCAGGCCTATCTTCCCGACAGTTTCGCCATTCAGCGGCAACTGACGGCCTGGGCCAGGGAGCGAGTTGCCCAGGGCGGTGCGCCGATCAAGCTGCGCATCGTCAAAGGCGCCAATATGGAGATGGAAAAGCTCGAGTCCGCTCTCAACAACTGGCCGCTGGCCACGTACGACAACAAGCTGGAGGTGGATGCCAACTTTAAGCGCATGGTGACCTACGGCATGCATCCGGACCACATCTCCGCCGTTCACCTCGGTATTGCCTCGCACAACCTGTTTGAGTTGGCCTATGCCTGCACCCTGGCCAAGGCCAACAACGTGAGCGAATTTTTTAATTTCGAAATGCTGGAAGGCATGGCCGACCATATCCGTCGGGCCCTGCAGGAGACCTCGGGGGAGGTGCTGCTCTATGCACCGGTGGCCGGCAAAGACGAATTTATCAATGCCATCGGCTATCTGATCCGCCGTCTTGATGAAAACACCGCGCCGGAGAATTTCCTGCGCTATTCACCCAGCCTTCATGTCGGTTCGGGGGAATGGCATTTCCTCAAAGAGGGATTTCTCCGCTCGTGCGCCCTGCAGGAAACCGCTCAATCCACGCCCAATCGTATCCAGGACCGGAATACGGAAACTTTTCCTCCGGAAATATCCACCTTTGCCCGCAACAGCTTTGTCAACGAAGCCGACACCGACTGGTCGCTGGCTGCCAACCGCCGCTGGGCCGAGGCTATTCGTGAGCGCTGGATGAAAGGATCCGGGAGTGAGCCCATGGATATCCCCCTGGTGATCGGCGGAGAGCTGCTCTTTGCTGATCGCACAACCGCAGAATGTGTGGATCCCAACCAGAAGGGTGTGGTCGTGGGCCGCCATGCGCTGGCCACGGAAGAAGATGCCCGGCATGCCCTGGAGGTTGCTGCCAACGACCCGGAGGGCTGGCGTGATCTGCCGGCGAAAGAACGCCATGCGATACTGGCCAGGGTGGCCATGGAACTGCGCAGCAGCCGGGGTGACCTCATCGGTGCTGCCGCCGCCGATACCGGCAAGGTCTTTACCGAAGCCGATGTCGAGGTCTCCGAAGCCATCGATTTTGCCGAATTCTATCCCTATTCGGCTGCACTGTTCGATCAGCAGCCGAATCTGCAGACCCGCGGCAAGGGCGTGGCCCTGGTCATTGCTCCCTGGAACTTTCCCATCGCCATTCCCTGCGGCGGCATCGTCGCCGCCCTGGCGGCCGGCAATACCGTGATTTTCAAACCGGCCTCGGATGCGGTGCTGACCGCCTGGGTGCTGTGCCAGTGCTTCTGGCGGGCCGGGATCTCGAAAAAGGTGCTGCAGTTCGTTCCGTGTTCCGGTTCAACAATCGGCCCCATTCTCACCGCCAGCCCCCTGGTGGATTGCATCATCCTCACCGGCGGCACCGATACCGGTCTCAAAATCCTTGAGCAGACCCCCGGGGTCTATCTGGCGGCGGAAACCGGCGGCAAGAATGCCACCATCGTCACCGACATGGCGGACCGCGACCAGGCCATCAAAAATGTCATTCACTCAGCCTTCAGCAACTGCGGCCAGAAATGCAGCGCCACCTCGCTGCTCATTCTCGAAAAATCGCTCTACGATGATCCGCACTTCCGTGAGCAACTGGTCGATGCGGCTTCCAGCCTCAAAGTCGGCTCGGCCTGGCGCTTCGCCAATAAACTGGCCACCCTGATCCGCCCACCCTCCGGAGTGCTGCTCCAGGGGCTCACCACCTTGGAGGCTCAGGAAGAATGGGCCCTGAAGCCGGAAATGGTCGACAATAACCCGCATATCTGGTCGCCTGGTATCAAGTACGGCGTACAACCCGGGAGTTTCACCCACCTGACTGAGTTTTTCGGTCCCCTGCTCGGCGTCATGCGCGCTGACAACCTGGAAGAGGCCATCACGCTGGTCAACCAGACCGGGTACGGACTGACCAGCGGCCTGGAAAGCCTCGACCACCGCGAGCAGGTTTGCTGGAAAGAGAAAATTTTTGCCGGCAACCTCTATATCAACCGCGGCACCACCGGCGCAGTTGTATTGCGCCAACCCTTCGGCGGCATGGGCAAGTCAGCCCTGGGCCCCGGCCTCAAAGCCGGCAGCCTGGAATATGTTACCCAGTTCATGACCATCACTGAAACCACCCCGCCGCTGGTTGAGTCGATTACAACCGATCATCGGCTGCTGCAGATGGCGCAGGAATGGCGTCACCTGATCCAATGGCAGAAATGGCAGGACATCACCCATGATATCGAACAGGCCATCAGCGCCATTTCCAGCTACCTCCACCAGATGGAAACCCGCTATGGCCGGGAACAGGACTATTTTCATCTGCGCGGCCAGGATAACCTGCTGCGGTATCTGCCGATCAAGGATCTGCTCATCCGCCTCCACCCGGACGACAGCCTGTTCGAGACCCTGGCCCGCATTGCCGCAGCCACCATTGCCGGCTGTACCCCCCGGATCAGTATCCCCAAGGGACTGGACAACCGCGTGACCGCCTTCCTCGACAGCCACCACGGCCGCCTGTTTCTCCACGGCATCACCGTGGCCCGGCAAAGCGATGCGGAACTGGCCGGCCAAGTGGCCACCATCGGACGCATCCGCTATGCCGCCGCGGACCGGGTGCCTGCGGAAATTTTTGCCGCCGCCGCACAAACCGGTTCGTATATCGCCAGATCTCCGGTATACATGGAGGGACGCATCGAACTGCTGCAATATTTCCAGCAGCAATCGATCTGCGATAATTACCACCGGTACGGCAACCTCGGCGACCGTTCCCTGGATTGATGCGCCGGCTGCACAGCAACAGCTAAAGGCAACGTCCAACTGCCACCATGCACCCTCCCCCCTGTACGGGGGGATTTTTTTTGGTTCCAACCCTCTCGAAACCCATGCACAGGCAAACCAAGGCATACCTGCTTACCCTGCTCACCATCACCTTCTGGGGAACGGCGGCTTCGGCCTTCAAGATTGCCCTGCGCCTGGTTACGCCGTATACGCTGCTTTGCTACGCCGTTGGCGTTTCAACCCTGGCCCTGTTCATTATCCTCCTCATCCAGGGCAAACTCGGCGCCCTGCGGCACACCCCGAGACCTGCGCTGTACAAGGCCGCCCTGCTCGGCATCCTCAATCCTTTTCTCTATTATGTGATCCTGTTCAAGGCCTACAGTATCCTCCCGGGACAAATCGCCATGTCGCTCAATTACGGCTGGCCCCTGGTCCTGACCCTGCTCTCGGTACCGATCCTCAAGCAAACCTTGAGCAGGAGCCAGCTGGCGGCCGTGGCGGTCAGCTTTCTCGGGGCGCTCATGATCGCCACCAAAGGGCAGTTTATCGATTTCGGCGATGTCAGCCGCCTGGGGCTGGTCCTGGCCGGCAGCTCCACCCTCATCTGGGCCTCTTCCTGGCTCTTGAACGCCCAGGACAGCCTGGATCCGGTGATCAAACTCTTTATCGGCTTCTGCGCAGGCCTCCTCTGCACCCTCCTCTGCAGTCCGCTCTTTGGCGGTATAGCCTGGCCTGAGGCCGCAGCCTGGCTGCCGCTCATCTACATCGGTCTCTTTGAAATGGGCATTACCTTTGTCCTCTGGCTGACCGCCCTGCAACTCTCCACCACCGCCGCCCGGGTGAGCAACCTCATCTATATCACGCCGTTCCTCTCCCTGCTCTTCCTCCGCCTGGTGATCGGCGAGCAGATCCATGCCGCCACCTTCTTCGGTCTCTCGCTTATTGTCGGCTCCATTATCTTCCAGGAATGGCAGGCACAACAGACGCGCAAAAAAATACAGCGTTTGCGCAGCCTGCAGCGTTAAAGGGCGGACGCCGCGCCACCCTCATGCCCGGCGCTGCCTGGACAGAAAGCGGCGCCGACAGGGGGCGGGGGTTCTTTGACACGGCACATCGGGCCCGTCGGGGGTCATGTGGAGTACTGCGCGGGTATGCAAGGGGACGCCGCACCCACGCTTTACATCCTGCAAAGGAGTACAGCTTACGCATCATCATTGCCTGCCGCCGAACAGTGCGGTCTCTGAACAGACAATCGCCGCCCAGGTGACGGAAGTTATGCAATGCAGCAATGCGCCCCTGCCTTCCCTGGCCCACGCCGAGGATTTGTATCCGTTGATCCCGGACCAGCAGGCAGAGGTCGAAGCCAGAAAGAGATGTGCGCTGATGACGCTTGCGCGCCAATCCCCGCTGACAGAAGAAGAAGTCATTGTGGAGGATTTTTTTTCGTACCTTGCTGCACCGTTCATAGATGTACCGGTCAATACGCCGGTACTGCGGCGCACCACCAACCTGGCCGAAAGCGGATCGAAAACAATATCTTAAGGGGGTTATCAACACCCTTGCCCTGCATCCCCGCACCCTGAACCGCTCCAGGGTTCCTCCGGTCATTGTTGCGCTCAGGGATTGTAACAGCACCACCGGCAACGAACAGGGCAAAAAAAAACCAAACACTCAAAGGAGCGTTTGGTTTTGTAATGAATAAATGTTGGGGAGGTAATCGGTTACTTTCTGCCTGTCGTGATAGTGTTTCAGATACCGTCTTCCGCTACGGAACCCGGACCGGCCAGAGGCCTGAAGGTTTTTTTGGAAGAGCCGCAATGCGGACATTTCCAATCATCGGGGAGATCTCTGAAAGCCGTTCCCGCGGGGATGTTCGCTTTGGGGTCGCCTTTATCGGGATCATACACATACCCACAATTGCTTACCTGGCATTGATACATGTCTTTTGGATCAGCCATTTGCATCCTCCTTGTTCAATTAATCTGACGATTCGAACTCTATTTTTTGTTACCCAATCACATGACACCTGTCAACAGCAAAGAACCCCTCGTATGTAAGGGATTATTGCAGAGAATCGGCCGGTCAAAGACCGTACTCCCGCACCTCGTCCGCTGACGGGTACGGCGCCGTCTTCAGCGCTGCAGGCCCCGCCGCAAGGTCACGACAAAATCCTGCACGTTGGTAAGAATGGACTTGGCAGACAGGGATCCGCGGTCGGAGAGCTTGTTTACGGCAAACTCACTCATGTCAACCGAATAAAAATAGACCGGCCGCACGCCGGTTCGCCGGTCGACGGTAAACGACGGCGTCATATTGCCGGTGGCGATGGTATGCAGCTGGGTGGCAAGGGCGATGATCGTGGTTGCCCTGGATGTTATTGCCCGCATGCTGTCCTGGGCCGAGTAGACATCGGCCACCACTTCCGGCATGGGGCCGTCGTCCCGGATGGAGCCGGCAAGAACAAAGGGAATACCCTTGCTGACCGCGGCACGCATGATCCCGTCGGCAATCATGCCGCTTTGGACCGCGCTTTTGATCGACCCCGCTTTTCTGACCCGATTCAGGGCATCGAGGTGCTTGTAATGTCCGTGCGCAACAATACGCTTGTTGTAGAGCTCCTGGCCGAGAGCCGTTCCGGACAGGGCTCCCTCGATATCGTGGGTGGCAAGCGCGTTGCCGGCAAGCAGCGCATCGACAAATCCTTCTTCGATCAACGCGCAGAACGAGTCCCTCGCATCATGATCAAAGACCACGGCCGGTCCTAATACCCAGGCTACATATCCGTGCTCTTTTTCATGCTTGAGCAGGGCATACAATTCGTCATAGTCGATACTGAACGAAGTCTCCCGGGTGCGATTGGACCGGAAGGCAAATTTTTCCGTGCCGCCTTCGGCGGTGGCAAACCCATCGGTATGCACCCATATTCCGTCTTCTCCGTTTTCCGTACGTCCGACAGCAACCAGCTCTCCTTTGTGCAACCGCCTGAATTCCTTCACTTCCAAGATGTCATCAGGATGACGCACAATAACACAATCCATGCGTGACGGTGCGGCCAGGCGCCATTGACCGTGCGCGAGGTGGAGATATTCAGGAAAAATCGAAGTGGCATGGTAGTTATCCGGAGCGACGCCCGCTTGCGGAGCTTTCTCGAACACAGCCAGAGGAGCGCCGGCAAGAGCAGGCGTATAAAAATCGGGCGGATGATATTCAGGCAGTTGAAATTCCACAGTTCACCTCTTGGAAATACTTATGGTATATACTTGGTATACTGTTGCGACGTAGAACAATCCTGCATACGTAAAGTACACCTATCAATCCGGCTGGCATTGGTCAATGGAATTGCCGTCAGTCGGCATTTATCAACCTTTGTGCATGAAGAGGGATACTGTGGCGCTAACATTGGACATGCTCTCGATACAGGCGGATCTTGACCTCATCGGTTTTCCCATGGATCTCGGCGCCGGACGACGCGGCGTGGACATGGGCCCTTCAGCGCTGCGCATAGCCTGCCTGCAGGATCGTCTGCAGCGACTCGGCTACAAGGTGACCGATCATGGTGACATCACCATCGAGAGCAAAGAGCGCCTGCCGATCGAGAGCCCCCGTCTGAAATATCTCAGTGAAATCGTCAACAAGTCCGAAATGCTGGCGGACAGGGTGCGGCAGACCCTGGACGCCGGTAATTTCCCGTTGTGCATTGGCGGCGATCATACCATTGCCCTGGGATCGATTGCCGGCGTTGCGGCGCACTGTAAAACCACCGACCGCACCCCCGGGGTCATCTGGATCGATGCCCACGCGGATATGAACACCGATCAGACAACACCGTCGGGGAACATCCACGGGATGTCGCTGGCCGCATCCATAGGGTTGGGGCATGACAGGCTCACCCATCTGCTCGGTTTTGCACCAAAAATAAAACCGGAGCACTGCGCCCTGATCGCCATACGGGAACTGGATCCCGGCGAGCGGGACACCGTCAGGAGAATCCATCTTCCTGTCTACACCATGACCGACATCGATCGACGCGGCATGGCCGCCATCATCGATGAAGTCCTCCATACCATGCTGCAATCGGTGCAGCATCTCCATGTCAGCTTTGATCTCGACAGCGTCGATCCCGCCCTGGCTCAGGGAGTCGGCACCCCGGTGGTCGGCGGTCTCAGTTATCGGGAAGCGCATTTGCTCATGGAGACTATTGCCGACTGCGGCTGTATGTCCTCCATGGACCTGGCTGAAGTGAATCCCATTCTTGATGTCGGCAACAAAAGCGCTGAACTCGCGGTTGCGCTGATAGCCTCCATTATGGGCAAGCGCATTTTATAGGGGACGCTGCAACAGAAGGCGCGCGGAATGCACACGCTCCTGTACGGGGAAAATCTGCTGCCCCAAACGCCCATGCAAGGGCGTATACCAGGAGCGGAAAATGTCGCAAGGAACGCGACATAGCTCCTCAGCGGTATGTAGGGCCAATGCGAAGTGCCTGGCAGCGACGCTTGCATCAATCGATCAAACCAAGCGCACGATAGGTATTGCGCCCGGCAATTCCGTCCGCTTCAAGGCCGTGTGTTTTTTGGAACGCCTTCAAGGCAGTCTCAGTGATA
>JBFJXW010000002.1:0-71492 GCA_041622895.1 Desulfobulbus sp.
AGGGGAAAGACCGAGGTGGCCGACAGCCTGGCCGCTGACATCCTGGTGATCAAGGGCCGGGTGCTGCCGCCGTCCATCCGCGAGCATGTGACGCAACTGCCCGATGAACGGCACAGTCTCGGCGAAACCCTGACCAAAAGGCAGAGCCGCCACCGGGAAGGGACAGATCAGCGCTCAACGGCCTGATATTCAACGCCACAGGAGCTCAGCGATCACCCGCGTTGCACCGCCACGGATTTTTTCTTTTTATCATTCATTTGATTCCCTCCCTGTTCACTCCTTTCAGGGTCGTGAAGATGGCATCAATCACCGGGTCGTACTGGTAGTCATAATGATGTCCACCCGGCATCAGGAGTTTTTTTACTGTGGCCCCGTTGAGCGAGGGGCAGATCACATCGTCTTCTTCTTTTCCCGATACACACAGCACCGGTGATTCGAAGAGCCCCTGCCCATAAGGAACCTGGCTGACTCGAGAAACGATTCACACGAGAATATAGCTGCCCATAAACTGAAAGAGCGAAATGAAGGGCAGTGCGTAAAGAGGGCGTCAGCGGACTGTCGTGCTGGGAACGCGTGTCGGCTCTTGCGGTATTGCCGCGTGCCTGGTAGAGAGGAACCGCCCAGTACCCCTCATTTTCCTTCACCAGCAGTCATTGTGTTCTTTTTGTGAAATCACTCCCGCTCTTTCTCCACGAATCCTCGATCCTCCTCAGGCTGACCGGTCCCATTGTCCTGGCACAACTCTCGCAAACCGCCATGGGGTTTGTTGATACCGTCATGGCCGGCCGGGTCAGCGCCGTCGATCTGGCGGCGGTGGCGGTCGGTTCTTCTATTTTTTTCCCGGTCTTCCTGTTTATGGTCGGTTTGCTGTCCGCGGTGACCCCGCTGGTTGCCCAGGCGCGAGGCCGGGGCAATCGGGACGCGATCGGTCACGCTATCCGCCAAGGCATGGTCATCGGCCTGGTGACCGGACTCCTGCTGATGCCGATCCTGTGGCTGATGGGGCCTGCCATGGTCTGGATGGGAGTCAGTGCCGAGGTGATTCCAATAACCGCCAAGTACCTGTTCGCCGTATCCTGGGGCTTGCCGATCGGCGGCGTCTTTCTCGCTCTGCGCAATGGCGGTGACGGTCTGGCCATGCCGCGATTGTCCATGTTTGCCGGATTTTTCGGCTTACTGGTGAATGGTTGCGCCAATTACCTACTGATTTACGGCAAACTGGGATTGCCGGCCATGGGCGGTGTGGGCTGCGGCTGGGCGACCACCCTGTCCTTTCTGGCCATGCTGCTGTTGATGGCGTTCCTGCTGCAAAAAAGCCGGTTAGGCGGGCCAGGAGGATTTTTTACGGCACAGGCCGGTCCAGGGGAGCGCTCCCTCGGCTCCTTTCTGTACCTGGGCTTGCCGATCGGCTTGTCGCTGTTCATCGAATGTTCGGTTTTTGCGGTTATCGCCCTGTTCATCGCCAAACTGGGAGCCCAGGTGGTAGCGGCGCATCAGATCGCACTCAACTTCACCTCGCTGCTCTACATGCTGCCTTATAGCCTGTCGACCGCTCTGACCGTACGTATCGGCTTTGCCGTTGGCCAACAACGGATCAGACGGCTACGGCGGATCGTCTGGACAGGGTTGGGACTGGCCCTAGGCGGGGCAACGCTGACCTGCCTGTTGATCCTCATCTTTTCTCAGCCGATCGCGGCACTGTACAGCCCTGACCCAACTGTCCGCCGGCTGGCCGTTGCTCTACTCGGTATGGCGGCTCTTTTTCAATTGCCGGATGCCATTCAGGTGAACTGCTGCGGCATCCTGCGGGGCTTTAAAGACACCCGTGTGCCGCTTTTACTGATGCTGCTGGCCTATTGGGGGATCGGACTGCCTGTGGGCTATGGCTGGGGATTGGCAGGGCTGGGGGGGATGGAGCCGGGGCCCCAGGGCTTCTGGATCGGTTTGATCCTGGCCCTGACGACCTCGGCAACACTCCTGGGGTATCGGGTATGGGTCATGCTGCGCAGGATGGAGCACGAGAACAGACGACAGCGGGTTACAGCAGGCCGTCCATGACAGCAAGACACATATCCGCCTTGTTCAGCGTATACAGATGGACACCGGGGGCGCCTCCGGCTATGAGCTCCTTGACCTGCTTCCGGGCATACGCCACCCCGATTGCATAAACCGCTTTAGCCCCCCCCTCATCGTTGGCTTTCATCAGGGCGTTGATCAACTGCCCTGGTACCCGGGCGTTGCAGAGCTCCAGGGTAAAGCGCAGGGATGCCAGGCTGCGAATGGGCAGGACACCCGGAAGCACCGGGACGGTGACGCCGCGTTTGCGCAGTCGCTCGACATAATCGAAATAGACCCGGTTGTCGAAATACAGCTGGGTAATGATGAAATCAGCACCCTTGTCCACCTTGCAGCGCATGACATCGAGATCGGCCTCGAACGAGGGCGCCTCTCCGTGGGCCTCGGGAAAACCGGCCACGCCGATGGCCAGATCCGGATTCCGGGTGCGGATATGGGTGACCAGGTCGCAGGCATGGGGAAAGGTGCTGAACAGATCCGCATCCGAACCGGTGAATCCGGCGGGACGATCTCCGCGTAACGCCAGAACATTGTCGATCCCCAGCGATTTGAGGCTGTCGAGAAAACCATCGATCTTTCCTCGGTCAGCCGCCACCCCGGTGAGGTGCGGCATGATCTCGAAACCGCAGGTCTTGATCAGCTGTTCGCAGATTTCCAAAGTATTGCTCTGGGTGGAACCGCCGGCACCGTAGGTGACCGAAGCAAAAAGCGGCTGCAGCTGCTGCAGTTCCTGGGCCACCGCAAGAAAACCGGGCCACTCCTCCTGCTTTTTGGGAGGAAAAAATTCAAGCGAAACAAAAGGACTGCGTGTTTGGATCAGTTGAGGAATCTGCATCCCCTACTCCTTATTAAAATCATCCGTGGAAACGGATGGTTACTCTTTACGCTACTATTCTTATTCAGACGGTGCAAACCGTCACCACTGGCTACCGCCGCCTGGTTTTCTTGCCACCCCATATCGGATCCTGGCCGAAGCGAGCCTGCCACCAGTCCTCCGGGTCATGCGGATTGAGCCCCTCCGCTTCCAGTTCCTCCCGTTTCAGCGGAAAACGATATTCATTGCAATAACGCATCAGCAGCTCGTAGGCGGCGGTGACCCGATACATCTGCTCAGTGCTGCGGTCGCTGACCTGTGCCGTATCGGGATGATGGAGCTTGCTCATCCGATGGTAGGCCCGTTTAATTTCGCTCAGCGTCGCTCGATCTCCCAGCTGCAACAGTTTGCTGGCCTGCTCGATAGCCTGCCATTCCTTACGATTCACACCCCGGCCCCGCAGTTCTTTTTCCAGGATTTTTCCGAGCCCTTCAAAAGGCGTTCAATGTTCTGATAATGTTTGATCCAGATCATCAGCACAATAAAACCCGCCAACCAGAGTTTCCAGCCAGGAACCCCCAGCAGAACAAGCCAGAGAAGCATGGAGGCCGAACCGAGCAGCGATCCCAGCGAAACAAAGCCCGACAACCAGACAACCGCGACAAAAACCAGCAGGCAGAACAGCACTGCCAGCGGTGCGAGATACAAGAAGGCCCCCAGAGCGGTGGCCACGCCTTTGCCTCCCTTGAACCGAAGATACACGGGAAACATGTGCCCCAGAACCGAAGCGGCTCCGCAGAGGGCGATAATCAGATCCCGGCGGGGATCAGCCTGCACCAGAAGGGCGGCCAGAAACATCGGCGCATAGCCTTTGAGCACATCTAGAATCAGGGTCAGCGCCCCCAATTTTTTGCCCAGCAGGCGGGTAACATTGGTGGCGCCGATATTTTTGCTGCCCTGACTGCGGATATCAATGCCGCTTCTCCGGCTCAGCAGAAGGCCAAAGGGCACGGCACCCAGAAGATACGACACAACAATACAAAGTATTCCAATATTGCTCATATTTTTTTATTCAACTTTTCTAAAGAAAACATGTGTTGGGAACCTGCCACATCCAGCCTTGGTTCAGCTAGGCCTTGTTATGCCGAAAGATCATTTCCAGTTCGCAGGCGGCGGCATAGGCGGCTATCTCATCCTTGAGCAGCTGCACATAGGGGCAGTCGATCACTCCAAGCAGAGCTTGACGGATACGCAGGACCGGCTGCCCGTCCTGCTCGCTAGGCTCGACCACGTAAGGAAATATCTGCGGGCGGCGGCAAACCAGCGGTCGGTTGGGATAGACCCGGCAACGACCCGAGGATTCCAGATTCGGACAGCGGCTCGCTTTGGGCAGTATTTGGCTCCAGCCGTGATGCCAGTGGATCAGCACCGGATCGGTGCGTTGGTAGAAATCACGTCCTCCGACCTGCAGCGACGGTTCGTCGTCAGCCCGGTGCATCCTCGACGCCTCGGTGTCGATGCGTTCAAGCGGAAAAAAATCCGCCTCATAGGGCTGCAACGGGATCTCGAAAAAATCCTGCTCCATGGCTGCGTCCGGACCGACACAACACAGGGTACAGTTACAGGGGGCGCACAGCAGGCTGTTTATCTGCTCCAGTTCTCTGGTGAGCACCTGTTGGGCGACAAGGACGCTGGTCGCGGTCATGGCGTCTACGGGTTCGCCTTCGCTGGTGACAACCCTTTCTTCCGGTACCCTGCCAGCCTTCAAATCGATCAGGGGGTGCAGCAACGTGGCGTAGGGTGCCAAATCCGCAGCCGCATGCTCGTACACAGCATAACCGGTTTCTATATTCTCGGGCAGCTGGGCAATCACTTCCTCCACCGAGTCAAAGTCGCCGGTAAGCAAAAAAAACTGCACCATTGTAACCAAAGGGAGAACCGGTCTGTGCAATAATTCCAGTCCTGCTGCCATAGCTGTTTTATCAATCATTCGCGTTACGCTTACCCTGAAAATTTTCGCGCGCACCCTACACAAAAAAGAGCCGAAAAACAAGACGACTCCACTTTGCTCCCCGAGCGGCACCACGCAGAAATCTTTACAATACCATGGAAACTGATTACATTCCAAGCAGTCTCGTCCATAAAATACCGCAAAAAAAGTCGGTGTCCCGACACCATTGATTAATAGATAGAGCATGGCAATTAGAAAAATAATCACCTATCCGCATCCGGTGCTCCGGCAAAAAGCGGAACCCATTACTGTTTTTGACGACGCATTGCAATCCCTGGTCAGCGATATGGCGGAAACCATGTATGACGCCCCGGGGGTCGGCTTGGCGGCAAACCAGATCGCTGTTGCCCGGCAACTGGTGCTGGTGGACCGTTCCACCAATGAACAGGAGCGGAAATATATAGCTCTGGTCAATCCGGTGATCTCGAACGGCGAGGGCAGTGTGGTTGATGAAGAGGGCTGCCTGAGTGTGGTCGAATACGCGGCCAAGGTCAAACGTTTCCGCAAAATTCATGTTACAGCTCAGAATATCGACGGTACGCCTCTGGAGTTCGACGCTGAAGACCGCTTTGCCCGAATCATCCAGCATGAGGTCGACCACCTGCTCGGCACCCTGTTCATCGACCGGCTCAGTTCGCTCAAGCGCACCCTGTATAAAAAGAAACTGAAAAAGATTCTGCAGGAGCAGGAATGAGTCCTCCGCTCCGCCTTATTTTCATGGGTACACCGGATTTTGCTGTGCCCTCGCTGCAGGCCCTCCTAAACGGCCCGGAGCAAGTCGTTGCCGTGGTCTGCCAGCCCGATCGGGGACGCGGCCGGGGAAAAAAGCTCACGCCGCCGCCGGTCAAGGTACTCGCCGAACAGCACGGCATACCGGTCCTCCAACCGGAGTCGGTGAAAAAAGAACCTTTTTTTGAGCAAATAAACTCATTCCATCCGGACCTGCTCGTTGTTGTTGCCTACGGAAAAATCCTTCCCGGCGCACTGTTACGGCTGCCGCCTCTGGGCGCTATCAACGTGCATGGCTCCCTCCTGCCTCAATACCGGGGGGCAGCCCCTATACAATGGGCGGTAATCAACGGCGAGGCGCAAACCGGAATCACCATCATGCAGATGGATGAAGGCATGGATACCGGCGATATCCTCTTGAAGGCACCTGTGGATATCGGTCCGCAGGAAACCGCAGGAGAACTCTTTGACCGGTTGGCGCTGCTGGGCGGTGCAACCCTGGGTACGGCTATCGATCAGTTGAAACAGGGGCAACTGGTTGCGCAACCGCAGGATCATACAAGAGCCAGCGCCGCACCGATGCTTTCCAAAGAACTCGGCCATCTCGACTGGAGCCTGCCGGCAGCAAAATTACACTGCCTGATTCGTGGGCTCGATCCCTGGCCTTCCGCCTATGGGTTTCTGGAAGGCAAACGCTACCGCTTTTTTAATCCGCAAATCGTCACGGTTCATGCTGCCGAAGCAGCAGGAACCATCTGCCGGGCCGATAGTCAAGGCCTGTTGATTGCCACCGGGGCCGATTATCTGCTGATTCGTGAAATTCAGCCCGAAGGCAAAAAGCGGATGCCGGTTGAGGCCTGCCTGCGCGGGTCTCGGATTGCCGCCGGCACCGTTCTTTCCTGACATGCAGACCGCCTATCTCGATTGTTTTTCCGGAGTCAGCGGCGATATGCTGCTCGGCACTCTGCTTGATTGCGGCGTTTCCGAAGACTATCTTCGCGGAGTGCTGGCAGCGCTACCGCTCCATGGATTCACCCTGACCGTGCGCCGGGAAACCATTGCCGGTTTTGCCGCCACCCGGGTACAAGTGGAGTGCCCGCACAGCCACCATCATCGCCATCTTTCTGATATAAAAAATATCATTGCCAGTGCGGCTCTTGAGCCAACGATCCGCGACCGGGCCATAGGAGTGTTCACGCGACTGGCCGAGGCTGAGGCCGCAGTCCATGGCAGCAGCATCGACGAGGTCCATTTCCACGAAGCCGGCGCCGTGGATGCCATCGTGGACATTGTCGGTACGGTTGCCGGTTTTATTTATCTGCACATCGACCGGCTGGTCTGCTCACCGCTCCCCATGCCCCGAGGCTGGGTTGCCTGCGCCCATGGCGAAATTCCCCTGCCGGGACCGGCGGTTTGCCGTTTGCTTGCCGGAGTGCCCGTGTATGGCGAGGATCTCGACCAGGAACTGGTCACTCCCACCGGTGCGGCTCTGGTGGGCGAACTGGCTCACACCTTCGGGCCGATGCCGCCGATGCAGCTTGGCCGAACCGGCTACGGCGCCGGTACGATGCAGCGGAAGGACGGGCGGCCCAATCTGTTACGCCTGATGCTGGGTCAAGGTCTCGACGTCGAAGAGACGCAGGAGGTCGAGGTGATCGAAACCCATCTCGATGACTGGAACGCGGAATTGTGGCCGCATGTGAGTGACCGCCTCATGGCCGCTGGTGCTCTTGATGTCGGTCTGATTCCCATGCACATGAAAAAGGGACGGCCTGGATTTTTGCTGCGGGTCATTGTGGACGCGGCCCATCGCCAGGCCGTGACCACCGTGCTGTTCAACGAAACCAGTGCCATTGGCCTGCGCATCCGCAAGGAACAGCGCATGACCCTGCCCCGGGAGATCATTACGGTTGCCACCCCTTGGGGCGATATCCCAGCCAAAAAAATCACCACCCCTTCCGGCGTGGTGATCACCCCCGAATACGAAGCCTGCCGGACGGTCGCCCTGGCCCGGGAAATTCCCTTGCAGGCGGTCTATGCCGCGATTCGGCAGCATGCTCCCTCAACTCTTTTTTGACATTCACACCATGGACCGATTCTTTATGTTCATCGCCACCGGAGCCTACAGCGGCTATCTGCCCAAGGCACCCGGAACCTGGGGCTCTGCGGTGGGGGTGCTGCTCTGGCTGGTCCTCGGCCGGATGGCACTGCTGCCCTTTCTCGCCGTTGTCGGTATGCTGTTCATCGTCGGCATCTTCAGTGCTGGTGCCGCGGAAAAGATAGTCGACCATGGTGATCCCGGCCTGGTGGTCATCGATGAAATCGTCGGTCAGCTGATCGCGCTCACCGCAGTGCCGGCGCACCCGGTGACAATTCTGGCCGGATTTGCCTTGTTTCGTTTCTTTGATATCCTCAAACCCTTTCCGGTCGGCTGGCTCGATCGCCATATCCACGGAGGTCTGGGCATTATGCTGGACGATGTGGTTGCCGGCCTGTATGCCCTGTTGGTGCTGCAACTCAGCATATGGCTCTACGGAATGCTGGCATAAGGAAGGGCACGACACCAACAAAAAGACTCGGAACAAGGAGCGTCCATGGCCGGCTGTATCGATTTTCATACCCACGCCTTTCCGGACCGTCTCGCCTCGGTCGCCATTCCGGCCCTGGAAAAAGAAGGGCATATCAAAGCCCATCTCGATGGAACAGTGAAAGCCCTGCTAACCTCCATGGATCGCAGCGGTATCGACCAGTCAGTCATCTGTTCGATTGCTACCCGTCCGGACCAGTATGGCGCCATCCTGGAATGGTCCAGGGCAATACAGTCTGCAAGGATAATCCCTTTTCCCTCACTCCATCCCGATGACCCTCAACTCTTGGAGCACCTGCAGGAGGTGTATGACGAGGGGTTTAAAGGAATAAAAATGCATTCCTATTATCAGGATTTCTTCCTGGACGATGCTTCACTTTCCGCACTGTACGGAAAATTAAGTGACTTGGGAATGATTCTGGTGATTCATGCCGGGTACGACATTGCCTATCCTCGAATCCGGCGAGCCGATCCGCAACGGATTCGCGAAGTATGCCGTCAATTTCCCAACCTGAAATTGATCGCCACCCATCTTGGCGGCTGGGATGAATGGACTGATGTCCGTCGCCTGCTCACCGGTGAACCGATCTATATGGAACTCTCCTTTGCCCTGAATTTCCTCGATCAGCAACGACTGCGGGACATCCTGTTGTCCCATCCGCCCGAATACCTGCTGTTCGGTACTGACAGCCCCTGGACCGACCAGGCGACTACCCTCGAGATGCTGGGTACATTGGGCTTACCCAGCACCCTCTTTGAACAGATAACCAGCAGCAACGCCCGGCTGCTGCTGGGTTATTAAACGTTTTCCATACCAGATCGATCAACCCAGGGCCTCGCGGATTCGATCCATGGCCTTGACCACGTTAGCCTCCGAGTTGAAGGCGGAGATACGGATATAGCCTTGGCCGCATTTACCGAACCCGGCCCCGGGCGTACAGACCACACCGGCCTGATTGAGCAGCAGGTCGAAAAATTCCCATGAATCACGATCGCCCCAGATCCAGATATACGGTGCGTTGTCGCCGCCGACATACGAATAGCCGAGTTCATCAATGGCCTTGCCGATAATTTTGGCATTCGCCAGGTAACCATCGATCAGAGCCGTGCACTGGGCCTTGCCTTCCGGTGTATACACTGCTTCAGCCGCGCGTTGCACCGGATAGGAAACACCGTTGAATTTGGTGCAATGCCGGCGATTCCACAACGGATGCAGGGCCTGTTTCCCCCCGTTGCTGTCAAAGGCCACACACTCCTTGGGGACCACCGTATATGCACAGCGGGTACCGGTAAAACCGGCGCTTTTGGAAAAACTGCGGAACTCGATCGCTACCTCGCGGGCTCCCTCGATCTCGTAAATAGAGTGCGGTAATTGCGGGTCACGAATGAAAGCCTCATAGGCGGCATCAAAAAGAATTAACGCCTTGTTGTCCCGGGCAAAATCGACCCAGACTTTCAGTTGTTCCTTGGTGATGGTGGACCCGGTGGGGTTGTTGGGAAAACAGAGGTAAATCAGATCGACCGGTTCTGTAGGCAGGTCGGGTACGTAGTTGTTTGCTCGGGTTGAATCGAGGTACACGATCCCCTGGTAACGCCCGTCCTTGAAATCGCCGGTACGCCCCGCCATGACATTGGTATCAAGATAGACAGGGTAGACCGGGTCGGGAAGAGCAATGATCGCATCGGTGGAAAACAACTCCTGAATATTGCCGGTATCGCATTTGGCGCCGTCGGAAACAAAGATTTCATCGGCCTGCACCTCGGCACCGCGCGCCTGAAAATCGTTGGTTGCGATAGCCTGCCGCAGGAAGTCATACCCCTGTTCCGGACCATAGCCGCGAAAACCGGCAGTGGTAGCCATTTCATCAATTGCGGCATGAAATGCCGTGATGCAGGCTTGGGGCAGCGGATGGGTCACATCGCCGATTCCCAGCTTGATCACTTCCCGATCCGGATTGCCGGCCTGAAAAGCGGTAACGCGTTTAGCGATATCGGAGAAGAGATACGAGGCTTGTAATTTCAGATAATGTTCATTCACTTTCAACATGAAAAGAGTCCCTTGAAAATGGAAACCCGCCAGGTATACGGCAGGAGTTAGAGATTCACTTTGACCCGGTTGCTAAAATCATAGGCGCCGCTGGAAAGATCATAATCCATCCTGCCTGCCGTTAATCGTACATTCGGGGCCTGCATATGCACCGTCCCGGGACTGACCACCATCTTGGTGGCGTCGTAGTAATGCAGCAGCTCCGATTCGAGTTGCTGCTGCAGGGTCGGCTTGCTCACCACTACATTTTCCGCAAGGATTAAATGCCTTTTATCAATGAAATAAGTGCCTTTTTTGCTGGAAATATGGGTCGGTTCCTTTTCCTTGCCAATATAGCGGGCATTGACCGCCACCATATCGATCTCGTGGTCACGTTCACCGGTGAAAGCCTTCTCGGCATCGATCTGCCATTCTTGCTTGCCGTCATTGGCCAGGGTAATGGTAACCCCGTCCATGATAAAGTTCTGCACCGGTGACTCTTGCTCTATCTGCTCGAGTTTGGGGTAATAGCCACCACGGGGTGCAAGAAAGGTAGTCAAGGGCGGCTTCCAGAGCGGACTGGTGACAAAAAGAGCCAGGGGTAACAACCACAGAAGGTTGCGAGGATTTCGTATCATCGATCGAAGAGGGCCCGCATTCTGTCTAACTGACCACGCGCTTCAAGGATAAGGTCGCAGACTTCGCGCACCGCTCCCTGTCCCCCATACCGTTCCGTGGTATAGTGCACCCGCTGGCGGATTTCGGCAACAGCGTTGGCTGGGGCTGCGGCAAGACCGACCCGGTTGAGGATCGGCAGATCTACCAAGTCGTCGCCCATGTAGGCGGTCTGGGGCGGACGCAGGCCGGTTTGCTTGAGGATTTCCTCGTAGGCGGTCAGTTTATCCTGCTTGCCCTGATAGACGTGGGGAATACGCAAATCCTGAGCGCGCCGGATCACAGCTTCGGAGGTTCGTGCGGTAATGATACCGACCGTGACCCCACTATCCTGCAACAACCGGAGCCCGAGACCGTCCTGGGTGTTGAAACTTTTGGTCTCGCCGCCGCCGCTGACGTAGGTGATACTGCCGTCAGTGAGCACGCCATCGACATCGAGCAGCAACAATTGCACCTGCTTGGCCCGCGGTACGGCTTCAAGCCAGGCCGCGGAACGTGCAACCGGTCGATTCCGATTCCTGGCACGGGTTCGCAAGGCCTCGGTTAATTCACAATCCGTGGGATAGCCTGTGCCTGATGTCCCGCACCCGTCGTCCTTATGCATCGATCACTCCAGCAACAGCCTGGCGAACCGCCAGTAACTGCTTCAGCACCCCTTCGACCTCGGCAAGGGGCAGGGAATTCGGGCCATCACAAAGCGCTTTGTCCGGATCCGGATGCACCTCGATAAACAACCCGTCGATTCCGACGGCCATGGCAGCACGGGACAGGGCGGGAATAAACTCACGCTGCCCTCCGGAACTGCCCCCCGCGCCACCGGGCAACTGCACCGAATGGGTGGCATCATAGATCACGGGAAAGCCAAAGGAACGCATGACCTGCAGCGATCGCATATCCACCACCAGGTTGTTATAGCCGAAACAGGCACCGCGCTCGGTCAGGAGAATCCGCTCCGTACCGGCGCTGCGCAACTTGTTGACCGCATGCTCCATGTCCCAAGGCGAGACGAACTGGCCCTTTTTGACATTGACCACCTTCCCGGTTTTAGCGGCAGCAACCAGAAGATCGGTCTGGCGGCAGAGAAAGGCGGGAATCTGGAGAATGTCGAGATACTGGGCAGCCAATTCGGCATGCGCCGGCTCATGGATATCCGAGACTACCGGTACCCCCAGTTCTTCCCGGAGACGCCCGAGCAGACGCAGGCCATTTTCCGCCCCCGGTCCTCTGTACGAAGTAAGCGAAGTGCGGTTGGCCTTGTCAAAAGAGGATTTAAATACATAGGAGATGCCTAATCGCTCGGTGATCACTTTCATCTCCCGAGCAACTTCCCAGGCAAGCTCACCGCTTTCCAGTACGCAGGGCCCGGCCATCAAAAACAGCGGTGCTCCGGGCCCGATGGTTATCGAGCCGGACGGGGTGGAGTTCAGTTCAACGGTCTTCATCCTGTCACCAGCGGAGGTTCAGTTATTTTTTATGGGCGATTGCCGCTTTGATGAAATCACGAAACAGAGGATGCGGCTTCATGGGCTTGGACTGGAATTCCGGATGAAACTGGCAGCCAAGGAACCAGGGATGATCGGCCAGTTCGACGATCTCCACCAGGTTGCCGTCCGGCGAGGTGCCGCTGACCAGCAATCCTGCCGCTTCCAGTTGCTCACGATAGGCATTGTTGAATTCGTAGCGGTGGCGGTGGCGCTCGCTGATTGTCTCTTGCTCGTAGGCGCCTGCGGCCAGAGTTCCGGCTTTGAGTATGCAGGGATAGGCACCGAGACGCAGGGTGCCGCCCATGTCGGAATCTTCGTCGCGAGTCTCGATCTTTCCACTGCGGAAGTCGAACCATTCGGTCATCAGATAGATCACAGGATGAGGGGTCTTGCTGTCAAACTCGATGGAATGCGCGCCTTCAATCTTTGCAATATTACGGGCAAACTCGACAACCGCCAGTTGCATGCCCAGACAGATCCCAAAGAAAGGAATCTGTTTTTCGCGTGCATAGGTCACGGCCCTGATCTTGCCCTCCATGCCGCGACTGCCGAAACCGCCGGGCACCAGAATACCGTCGCAGCCGCTGAGTTTCTCCAGCTCGGAGTCATCCTCCAGGTTGTCGGCACTGATATACTGCAAGGCCACTTTGGCTTCATTGGCGATACCGCCATGAATCAGGGCCTCATGCAAACTCTTGTAGGATTCGGTCAGATCGACATACTTACCGGTAATACCGATAGTCACCACCTTTTTGGGATTATTGATGGCATGAACCAGTTTTTCCCACGGTTGTATGTTCGGTGCTCCGGTCCAGATGCCCAGTTTTTCGAGGATACGATCATCCACCCCCTCTTTATGCAGTCGCAGGGGCAGCTCATAGATCGTGTCGACGTCCACTGCGGAGATAACCGAATTGGCCTCGACGTTACAAAACAGCGCAATCTTGCGTTTCAAGTCATCGGTGAGAGGCGACTCGGTGCGGCACACCAGAATATCGGGCTGGATACCCGAGGCCAGTAATTCCTTGACCGAATGCTGGGTTGGCTTGGTTTTCACCTCTCCAGCTGTCTTGATATAGGGAACAAGCGTCAAATGGATAAATAGAGAATATTCCTTGCCCAAATCACTCCGAAGCTGGCGGATCGCCTCAATAAAGGGCAAGCCTTCGATATCACCGACCGTGCCACCGATCTCAATAATCGCCACATCGGCACAACCGTCTAGCTGCAGTACGGCCTGCTTGATCTCGTCGGTGACATGAGGAATAACCTGCACTGTACCACCGAGGTACTCGCCTCGCCGTTCCTTCATGATCACCGAGTAATAAATACGGCCGGAGGTGTAGTTATTTCTCTTGCCCATGACCGCATTGGTATACCGTTCATAATGCCCCATGTCCAAGTCGGTCTCGGCACCGTCATTGGTGACGTACACCTCGCCGTGCTGAAACGGATTCATGGTGCCGGGATCGACATTGATGTAGGGGTCGAGCTTTTGAAAGGTGACGGTCAAGCCCCTGGCTTCGAGCAGAGAGCCGATGGAAGCGGCTGACAGTCCTTTGCCGAGGGAGGATAGAACACCGCCGGTAATAAAAATAAATTTTGTTCGTTTACTCAGGGGAGCTTTCATACCGTTCTACCTTTCTGGCGCAGGAAAAAAAGAGGAAGGCAGCCTTCCGGCTGCCTTTATTTTGACTGGAAAAAAAATATACACGATCAGTTCCCTCTTTACAACCCCGGCCCCTGGTGAAAAAAACAATGAAAAAATTCCCCCCAACATGGGAGGATGCGTCACGTTTCCTCTGGAGGAAGGAAACCGGCTATCAAATGTCGACGCCGGTCCACAGCGTATTTGCCATCTCGACAAGTTCCTGCTGTTGTGCAGCTGGCAGACCTGTGAACGGAGAATTGTCATAGGTGGTGTCGCGATTTTCCACGACCAGAACGCTCGCATCGCGGCTCAGGGTGTGGGTGTGCCAAACTCCTTGCCGGACATTATAGATTTTGCCTGGTTCCAGGTTGGCGGCATGGATGCGGTTGACCGTCTCTTCTCCTTCACCGACAAACAGAATACAACGTCCCCGAAGCAGCACGAACACCTCATCGGTTTCATTGTGCCGTTGCATCCGATCCAGCTTTTCCGGCAGCAGCTCCGGACTGTAGTTAAGTACCGCCACCCGCCATCCGGAAAAATCCACCAGCGGCATGTAGCTTTCACCGGTGTGTTCATGAATCTCAAGCAATTTATTCATGTTCAAAGGATCTGTTTTAAAAAAAACTGACTGCGCGGATTCTGCGGATTGGTGAAAAAATCGCTAGGCGATGCCTGTTCGACAATGGCACCCTCATCCATGAACACGACCTTGTCGGCAACCTCCCTGGCAAATCCCATTTCATGGGTCACCACGACCATGGTCATGCCTTCCTTGGCCAGGGTCGTCATGACCTCGAGAACTTCATTGATCATTTCTGGATCCAGGGCAGAAGTCGGCTCATCAAATAGCATGATTTTCGGTTCCATTGCCAGGGCCCGAGCGATGGCTACCCGCTGCTGCTGTCCACCGGACAACTGGATGGGATAGTGGCTCGCCCGATCCCGCATGCCCACCTTGGCCAGCAGGGCAAGGGCCAGTTCTTCCGCCCGCTCACGTTCCATCTTCTTTAATTTTATCGGCGCCAGTGTTAGATTTTCAAGTACGCTTTTATGGGGGAAGAGGTTGAAACTCTGAAAGACCATGCCCAGTTCCATGCGGATCTGGTTGATATCTTCAGCCGGCCCATACAAATTACGCCCATCGATGATGATGGAACCGGAGTCAATGGTTTCTAACCGGTTGATAGTGCGGAGCAGGGTTGACTTGCCGGACCCGGATGGCCCCAGCACCACAATTTTTTCACCGGCGTTGATTTCGAGAGTGACATCGTTCAGCGCTTTGAAGGTGCCAAACGATTTGTTGATTTGGTGCAGACGGATAATCGGATCAACGGCGTTCATAATGACTTAACCTGTGTTCCATGACACTGATGAGCTTGGAGAGAACGAGAGTGATCAGCAAGTAGATCAGGGCTATCATGGTATAGGTTTCAAAATAATTAAAACTCTCCGCAGCGTACTCCCGGCCGCGCCGCAGAATATCGGCAACGGCAAGAATGGACACCAGGGAGGTATCCTTGAGCAGCGCAATGAATTCGTTGCCCACAGGGGGCAGGATCGTGCGCCAGGCTTGCGGCAGGATGACATAGGCCATAGTCTGACGGCGATTAAAACCAAGCGAGAGCGAGGCCTCGGTCTGTCCGTAATCAATAGACTTGATACCGGCCCGAAAGACTTCGCCCATGTAGGCACCATAACAAAACGCCATGGCAATAACTGCGGCGATAATATCTGGTACCTGAACAAAACGGCCAAGGGCAAAATAGATGTAGAAGAGCTGAACCAAGAGCGGAATGCCCCGCACCACCTCCACATATAACGAAGCAATCAAATTGATGAATCGGTTGGGGGAAAGGCGCCCCAATCCGGTCAGCAGACCAATGACGATAGCCAGCGCTATCGACAGCACCGTGACTTCAAAGGTGACCAGAATACCATCGGGGACAAAACGAAGAATATTGAGATACGGATCCGGTTTCAACCAAGGTAAAAGGATAATCAGGGCGAGAGTGCCGAACAGGGCGATATACCAAGCGGAGACCAGCCCCTTGTCTTCAGGGTTGGGAATGGCCGCGCCGTCACCAACCTCGATTTGATTACTTTGCTTTTGCGACATAAGCGTTCGTCATGGATTAAAAAAGCCGGACCGAAAGGTCCGGCAATAGTGACAGATTACGATGTACCTTACTGACCTATCCATTTTTTCTTGAGTTCCTGATCCATCCCTTTGGCCTTAACGGCAGCAATACCCTTGTTCACGAGGGCTAAAAGGTCAGCATTCCCTTTTTTGACCGCTACCCCGTAATTCTCGGCTGCACCGGTTTCAATAATGGAACCAATCTTAAGGTTGTCCTTATATTTATCCAGTGCATAGTTGGCTGCTACCGGATCATCACAGACCACTGCGGCAATACGGCCGACATTCAGATCTTCCATGGCCAATCCGATCTCATCATACGATTTAGCCTCCACACTGTCGACATTCTTGATGGCAAAATAGCCGGTAGTACCGATTTGTCCCCCCACCTTCTGTCCCTTGAGATCCTCAATCTTTTTCGCTGCTGACTCTTTATTGACAATCAGCGCTTGTCGGACCGTAAAATAGGGCTCACTGAAATCCATCGCTTTTTTGCGGTCCTCGGTGATGGTAACCGAAGAGACAACCGCCTGGTATTTTCCTGCAGCCAAGCCGGCAAAAATGCCGTCCCACGCGGTATTTTTAAAAACCGGCACAAAACCCGCCTCTTTACCGGCGGCGGTCATGAAATCGATGGCATAACCGACAATCTGTTTTTGATCATTAACAAATTCCATGGGCGGCCATGTGGCATCGGTGGCGAAAACGATCGTCGTTTCTGCAAACACCGGACTACACAGGGTAGCCAACAGCACCAATACGGCAAGTAATCTTTGCACCATTTATTCCTCCTGAACAGTTTGTTTATCGGAAATTTTATTTCATCTACCATCCATGGAAAAACCGAGCAAGAAAAAGCTGCCGGTACAGATTAACTATTCCAATGTCGCCAGGTTGGATAAACGATGGAAAACCAGGTTTTTCTTGACGCTATCGCCCTGTTACAGGTATACATCGGCTATAATGTCATTACGGTTCCATTTTACTTCCGCGAGGTTGATCTATGAATGTTTTTTCCCGCCTTTTCCTTGCAACAACAATAACCTGCACGGTCATGCTCCTTGGCGGTTGCGGTCCGAAACAGGTGGCACCCTATACCCCGACCGGCAATAATGTATCCGACGGGAACGGCCTGGATTCGGGATTCAGAGAAGGACGCATTACCGAGGAAACTACACCGACCCAGGAAGGGTTGGATTCCACCGGCAGAGGCGGCGCCGGAAGCCTGTCCTTCAATGCCGACCAGCAAAGTGATGCCTATAAACGTGAGCATGGCCGGTCATCACCGGAAATGACGCCGATCTATTTTGATTTTGATCAGTCAAGCATCCGCAGCGATCAGATTCCAAGCATGGAGCACAATGGCAGCTATCTGAAAAACAACCCTTCTTCGCATGTTCTGATCGAGGGAAACACTGATGAGCGCGGCACCAACGAATATAATTTGGCGCTGGGTGAACGTCGCGCTTTAAGCGCTAAGACTTACCTGATCGAATTCGGTGTTGAGCAACAACGTATCCGTACCGTCAGCTACGGTGAGGAACGGCCGCTTTTCAACGGCCAGAACGAAGACGATTTCGCCTCCAACCGGCGCGACGATTTTATTCTCGAATAATTCATCCTTGTTAATTGCCAACGGGTAAGCCTCCTTCATCGCTTGCCCGTTGGCCTGCTAGCCCCTCCGTACATCTCTCCTTTCCCGTCTCCACTCTTTCCCTCAGCTTCTTGCACAATACCCGTGACTTCTTTTTCTAGTCTGCCGGAACCAAATTTATTTTTTCGTTGACATGCGAATGATTATCAAATACAGATAGGAAAAATTTTCAATAGTGAAAGGTGATAATGAGTCGAACTTTACGCATGACGCATCAACGTGAGATTATCCTGGATGAACTTACCAAGAGCAAAACGCATCCAACGGCTGACGAGCTCTATGAGCGGATCAAAAAAAGATTGCCGAGGATAAGCTTGGCAACCGTGTATCGAAACCTGGAAATTCTCTCGGAGGCCGGGTTGATTACTAAACTGGAGATCAGTGGACGGCAAAAACGGTTCGACTGGGATCCGGGTTCGCATGATCACATATTTTGTACGCAATGCCAACGGGTCGACAACATATGCACTCCAACGGGAAACGCACCGGTTATCAGCTCCATGCAAAAAAAAGGATACCGGATAACCGGACGCAGGATCGAATTTTTCGGAATTTGTCCGAACTGCCAAAAAAAGACACAAACAGAACACAATAGAGAGACAGGAGAACTTCCAATGGGTTGTACAACAAGCGCCATTAAACCTCTGAGCGATCAACAACGGCTGATTCTGGAAGCCTTGGCAAACAATTCCGCTGCCTGCGGCAGTAAAGACTTAGCCGCGGTTACAGGCCTGGAATCCAAACAGGTCAGTTGCCAGATAACCGCACTCAAGAACAAAGGATATGTCGCCAGTCCGGCGCGCTGCAAATACGAAATCACCGAACAAGGAAAAAATATACTGGTCTGAATTCGGCCGCCGCTAATCTGGCAAACGCCCAGAAGCGGCGGAAACCTTTCGGATCCCTCACCGCCACACAAGAACATTCCCAGGGAGAGAACCCCCATGAGCTTTTTAGTTACCAAACAGGCACCGGATTTCACAGCAACCGCTGTCATGCCGGATAACTCCATGAAACCGGATTTCAAACTTGCTGATTTTCGGGGTCACTACGTCATTCTGTTTTTCTACCCCCTTGACTTTACTTTTGTCTGCCCGTCAGAAATCCTGGCCTTCGATAGGGCCTTGCCCGCTTTCAAGGAAAGAAACTGCGAAATTATAGGTGTTTCCATAGATTCACAATTTTCCCATTGGGCATGGAAAAACACACCGGTCAAACAGGGGGGCATCGGCAATATCCAGTACCCCCTGGTGGCTGATCTGGATAAACAAATTTCCCGGCAGTATGGGGTGCTCCTCGATGCCGGCATAGCCCTGCGCGGCACCTTTCTCATCGACCGCGACGGCATCGTCCGCCATGCCGTGGTCAATGACCTTCCTTTGGGACGAAACACTGAGGAAGCCCTGCGCATGGTTGATGCCCTACAGTTTCATGAACAACATGGTGATGTCTGTCCTGCTAACTGGGAAACAGGCAAAGATGCCATGACTCCAACCGCTGAAGGGGTAGCCGACTATCTCGCCAAGCACGACAAATAACCACCTTGTAGCACGACACACTTTGAACCGACAAAAATCGGACAATTTGGCCCTTTCGTAACAGGGTAAGATGGTTTATTCTTTTGCGAAGTTTTGCCGGTGTTAAGGTGGGATCCCTGTCCTGATTCCGCCGACTAATTCTTTTACACAACAAAGGAGAACACACCATGACGAAGAAAAATGAAGTGTACAAATGCGCACTCTGCGGCAACATTGTTGAAGTCCTGCATGTGGGAGCAGGCGAGCTTGTCTGCTGCGGTCAGGGCATGGCGCTAATGAGTGAAAATACGGTGGATGCGGCCAAGGAAAAACATGTGCCGGTCATTACCAAAGTTGCGGATGGCTACAAAGTTGCTGTCGGTTCGGTACCCCACCCCATGGAAGAGAAACATTGGATCGAATTTATTGAACTGATTGCCGACGGTAAGGTCTATCGTCAAAATCTCAACCCTGGAGAAGCTCCAGAAGCGACATTCTGTGTCCAAGCAGCTACTGTTTCTGCCCGTGAGTATTGTAACCTGCACGGTCTGTGGAAGGCCTGATCATTAAAATTAAAAAAAGGATGCGAAAATGAAAAAATACACCTGTGTTGTCTGTGACTATGAGTACGATCCTGCAGCTGGCGATCCGGATAATGGCGTAGCTCCTGGAACCGCTTTTGAAGATATTCCTGATGACTGGACCTGTCCGGTCTGTGGTGCAGGCAAAGACCAGTTCGAAGAGTCCTAACGTTTTCCCCTCCGCCCATTGACAACAGGGCGGAGGGGGTTTGCCCCTTTCTGTCAGCAAATGATGCCGGAGTATCGGGATACCCCCCCACCTTCTGAAAAAATAAAGAGTAGCACCATAACCTCTCCAGACACCACCCTAACTTCCGCAACAGTACTTTCTCGGCACCCCCAGCAGCAGCCCGCGAATTTCTCGATTTACCCTCCCGAAACCACGCCATCCATCACAGAGGTCTTCTATGCATACAACTGTATTTTTTGCCTTTCACGATAATCCCCTCTGCTTTATTCATGTCCTCTTGAACAGCCTCGATATGGCAAAAAAGGGGATGGAGGGAAAAATCATTTTTGAAGGCGAGGCGGTCACCCTTGTGCCAATACTCGCTGAGCCCGGCCATTTCCTCCATGCCCTGTACCAACAGGCTAAACAAAAGGGCTTGATTATAGGAGCCTGCCGTGCTTGCGCCAATAAATTGAATGTAACCGACGCGATTGAAAAAGAAGGGCTACCACTTATCGGCGAGATGTCCGGTCACCCCGCTATGTCGGAATATATAGAAAAAGGTCATACTGTACTTATATTTTAAACTGCATATATCATTGGAGGATTGATGCGATGAAAAAAATTGAACTGGCAAAAGATGTCTATTGGGTAGGAGCTGTCGACTGGGTAATCCGCGATTTCCACGGCTACTCAACCAACCGGGGGACTACCTACAATGCCTTCCTCATCATTGACGAAAAAATCACCCTGGTTGATACGGTAAAAAAACCGTACCAGAGCGAATTGATGCACCGTATTCGCAATATCATTGATCCGGAAAAAATTGATTATCTTGTGGTCAACCATGTAGAAATGGACCATTCCGGTTCGCTTCCCGCCGTTATCGAAGAAATTAAACCGGAAAAGATCATCTGCTCGAAAATGGGTCAAAAAGCACTGATGCAGCATTTTCACCGTGCAGACTGGCCTTATCACATTGTCACCCCGGGTGAAGAAATCAGCCTGGGCAAGAAAACCCTGAATTTTCTCGAAACCCGGATGCTGCACTGGCCAGATTCCATGTTCACCTATCTCAAGGAAGACGAAATCTTGTTCACCAGTGATGCCTTTGGGGAACATTTGGCAACCAGCGAACGCTTCGACGACGAAGTAAATCAGGACGTGTTGATGCACGAGGCGACCAAATATTACGCCAACATCCTGACCCTCTATTCGCCATTGGTGAAAAAACTGCTAGCCAAGGTCACCGAGATGAACCTGCCCATCAAGATGATCGCTCCTGATCACGGAGTGGTATGGCGCAGCAATCCGGGCAAAATTATCGAGGCTTACTCGAAATGGAGTGCCCACCAGGGCAACGGCAGGGCGCTTATCATTTATGATACGATGTGGGAATCGACCAAGAAAATGGCCAAGGCGGTTGCCGAGGGGTTGCATGATGAGGGAATCGAATACAAAATGATCGATCTTCAGGTAACCCATCGCAGTGACGTTATGACCGATGTATTGGAGGCAAGCGCTGTGGTGTTGGGTTCACCGACGCTCAATAATGGTATGCTGCCGCGAATGGCAGATTTTCTGATGTACATGCGTGGCCTTCGCCCCACCAACAAAATCGGCGCCTGTTTCGGCTCCTATGGCTGGTCAGGTGAAGCGGTCAAAATGATGAACGAGATCCTCAAGGAAATGAACATCATTCTCTGTCATGAAGGGGTGAAAGTACAGTATGTCCCCGAGCATTCTCAGCTTGGGGCGTGCGTGGAGCTCGGTCGCACCGTGGGAAAAACGCTGCAAGGGTTTCTTGCCGGCGAAAAGATAGAATCGGTTATCTGATGTACCTCGCTTCCCGACCTTGCCAATTGTTTGCAAGGTCGGGAAGCGTATCTCACTTGCCCCCGCAACAAGGGGAAGCCAACACTCGATCATACATCCGGTCGATGACCTCAACGGCCGAAAGACCGGTTGAATCTATAAAAACAGCATCCGCCGCAGCTACCAAAGGTGCCAGGGTCCTTTCCCGGTCATCCTTGTCCCGTTTGATGATCTGAGCCAGGAGTTGCTGTTCGTCGACGTCTTCTCCCTTGCTCCGCAACTGGGTCGCTCTTCTACGGGCACGGATCTCCGGACTGGCATCCAGATAAAATTTCCATGCGGCTTGTGGAAAAACCACCGTTCCGGTATCTCGGCCCTCGGCAACAATATTGCCGCTGGCACCAATCAGTTGTTGCAGCACGGTGAGCTTGTTCCGCACCAGAGGGTGGGCGGAAACATGGGAGGCCAGCATCCCCATTTCCGGAGAACGAAGCGCGTTGCCGACCTCTCGCCCATCTAAAATAACCCGAACATCGTCGCCGCCAGCTGCCGGTGGCAGCAGATCAATGCGGATTGATCCCAAAAGTTGCTCCAGCTGCAACGTATCTGTTAGATCAATCCCCTCTTCCTTGCATTTGTAGGCTACAGCACGGTACATGGCACCGGTATCAAGATAGGTGAACGCTAATTTTGCAGCCAACGCCCGCGACACGGTTGACTTTCCCCCGCCCGAAGGACCATCAATGGTGACAATACGCTTATGATCGCACATATCCCAGTTCCCGCAGGCATTCAGCCAGGGCCGTGACAAAGCGTTGATTTTCCTCCTCTGTCCCCACCGTGATTCGAATGAAGTTCGGATAGCCATAGGCCTTCATGGAACGGACAATAACGCCCTTATGCAGCATAGCCTCATAGAGTCGCGTCGCATCGCCGCAGACATCGATCAGAAAAAAATTCGTGTGGGAAGGATAGGGCGTACAGCCGAGCTGAGCCACCTCCTGGTGCAACCAGGCCATACTTGCCACGGTTGCCCGCAGGGTATGGTTATAATGCTCGACATCTGAAAGGGCGGCAAGTGCACCCGCTTGAGCGGGCAGGTTGATGTTGAATGGCTGGCGGACCCGATGCAGCAGACTGGCGACGTCCTGGTGCATGATACCAAAACCGACTCGTAATCCCGCCAGCCCAAAGGCCTTGGAGAAGGTCCGGAGCGAAACAACCGCTGGAATGTTCTCCGGATGACGGATATAGCCAAGAATATCAATGCGTTTTTCCGGTTCGACAAAATCGACATAGGCTTCATCCACCACAACAATGACGGACTGCGGCAAGCTGATCAAAAACCGATCAAAAGTATCCTTGCTGATCAACGTGCCCGTGGGATTGTTAGGGTTGTCGATGAAAATAAGCCGGGTTTTATCGGTGACCGCAGCACTGATCGCCTCAAGGTCATGGGCCATCTCTTTCAGGGGCTGGACAATATTTTCACCTCCGCGAACCTGGACGAATTTTTGGTACATGAGAAAAGAGGGATGGCTGGTAATGACCTGATCACCGGTGCCGACAAAGGCTTTGACCAGGAATTCAATAACTTCGTTGGAGCCGTTGCCAAGGACAACCTCCTCCGGCCGGGAGCCGATCCACTGCGCCAGTGCCTCGGTGAGGTAAAAACTTGAGCCATCGGGGTAGCGGTGCAGGGTATGCAGCATCTCATGAATGGCGCTGACCGCTTTAGGCGATGGTCCCCAGGGATTTTCATTGGAAGCCAGTTTAATGGCGTTTGTTATCCCGTATTCCCGTTCAAGTTCGTCCATCGGCTTGCCGGGAGGGTAGGGTACGATCGCTTCGATATGTTGTGGGACGGGAATCTGCATAGTTAGGCTATAACCGGTTTTTTTCCTGTAACGCCGGCCCGTTGTTCTAGGTTGTGAGCGGCACGAAAAAGGATCTCTTCATTGAAATGAGCGGCCTGCAATTGCATGCCGATCGGCAACCCCTGGCTGTTAAAGCCACAAGGTACCGACATGCCGGGCACTCCGGCAAGATTGGCGGAAAGCGTCAGGATATCGGAGAGATAATGGGCGAGCGGATCGTCCGCTTTTTCTCCCATTTTCCATGCCGGGGTAGGGCAAACCGGCGACACCATCAGGTCACAGGAGGCGAAGGCCTTGGCAAAATCCTCTTTGATCAGGGTTCGCGCCTGACTGGCCTTCTTATAGTAGGCATCATAATAGCCGGCCGAAAGGGCGTAGGTGCCGATCAGAATCCGACGTTTCACTTCGTCCCCGAACCCCTGGGATCTTGAGCGATTGTACATATCGATCAGCGACTCAGCCGACCGGTCTCGAAATCCGTAGCGCACGCCGTCGAAACGCGCCAGATTAGAGCTGGCCTCGGCCGGAGCAATCAGATAATAAACGGCAACACAATATTCGGTGTGCGGCAGGGTGACGTCAATAATCGCCGCCCCGGCATCCTGAAGCATGGCAATCCCCTGGCGAACAACCTGGTCCACCTCTGGGTCCAGCCCCTCGCCGAAGTATTCCTTGGGAATACCAATTTTCACTCCCTGCAGCCCATCCTGCAAAGCCGTTGTAAAGTCTGGTACTGCCGTATGAATAGACGTGGAATCATGAGGATCAAAACCGCTGATGGCGTTCATCATCAGGGCGCAGTCGCGCACATCCTTGGTCAAGGGGCCAACCTGATCCAGGGAGGACGCAAAGGCTACCAGGCCATACCGCGAAACTCTGCCATAGGTCGGTTTCATTCCCACGGTGCCGCAGAGCGAAGCAGGTTGCCGAATCGATCCGCCGGTATCAGACCCCAAGGAGGCAAAACATTCGTCCGCCGCCACGGCAGCAGCGGATCCACCGCTGGAGCCGCCGGCCACATAACCAATTTTCCAGGGATTATGCGGGACTTTAAAAGCGCAGTTTTCGCTGGTCGACCCCATGGCGAATTCATCCATGGCCAGTTTACCCAGTAAAACGGATCCAGCCTGGTTCAGTTTAGTAATAACCGTGGCCTCATAGGGAGCGATGAAGTGCTCCAGTATTCGTGAACCGCAGGTGGTCGGCATTGAGGTGGTGCACAAGACATCCTTGACCGCAAGGGGAATACCGCAAAGCGGACCGCCTTGACCGTTTTTCCGTTTGCTGTCAGCCTGCTTCGCCTGGCGCAGGGCCCCTTCTCGATCTAAAGCGAGATAGGCCTGCACCTTTGGTTCGACCGCATCAATTCTGGCCAGAACCGATTCGGTGAGTGCAACCGAGGTGACCTCACCGGTATCGAGCAAACCTAGCGCCTCATGAAGGGATAAAGAGTAATATTCCATTATACGATCATATAAAAAATTTGGTGGTTAATCAGAACCGTCTGGTGGTATCAGCTGATAATCCGGGGCACGACAAAGGATTCGCCGTTTTGCTCCGGTGCGTTGGCCAAGGCATGTTCACGGGGCAGGGATTCCTGAACCTCATCGTCGCGGAAGGCGTTGACCACCTCTTGAGTGTGGGTGGTAACAGCCACTCCCGTAGTGTCCAGTTCATCGAGTTTGGCAACATAAGAGAGTATGGCATCGAGTTGCCCGGTCATACGCTCCACCTCGGCTGCGCTCAGATCAAGACGGGCCAGTTTGGCCACACGCTGCACTTCTTCTTGAGTTATTTTCATGGCTTTGAAAAAGAAAAAACGACAGGGATAAGGCAGTTCGCCTCTGTAAAAAAAACAGCTATTGTTTATACAGCGAACGAACAGAAAGGACAACCCCTGCAAAGAGCTCGACCAGATCAGCGTCAAACTGGGTACCAGCGCAACGGCGTAATTCGCCGATGGCCTCAGGGGTGGAAAGGTTTTTTCGATAATTACGGCGAGAGGTCATGGCATCGTAGCTGTCGGCAATGGTGATGATCCGGGTCAAAATGTCAAGTTCGTTCCCGGTGATGCCGTCCGGGTACCCGGTACCATCGATTTTTTCATGGTGATGCCGAATGATATCCCGCTCCCGGTCCATGAAGTTGAGGGGTTCGATGATGCTGGCTCCGACTTCCGGATGTTTTTTAATAAGTTCCCATTCCTCTGGGGTCAGAGCACCCGGCTTTTGGATACAGGAGAGGTCAATCACCAGTTTTCCAATGTCGTGGAACTGCGAAGCCCTCCGGAGAACAATCATGTCGTCGGTGTTGATCTTGGCAGCCTCTCCTAAAAGAATAGCATATTCCGTCACCCTTTTGGTGTGCCCGGCTGTGTATCCATCCTTTTCCTCCATGGCAGCCTGCAGGCTCGACATGATCTGTACGGTCGCATTTTCCAGGTGGTTACTGTACCGTTCAAGCAGAATGTTTTTCTCGGCAAGTTCTCGGGTTTTTGCCTGTACTTCGGTTTCTAGTTTCTTTTTGTATTCTTTTTCCTGCAGCAAAAAATGACGTTTTTCCGCCGCCTGTTTTACCTTGACATGAAAAAGCTCGATGTCTGCTATGGGCTTGGTGAGAAAATCGTAGGCACCGAGATGGATAGCCTTTACCGCAAAATCCATCGAACCGGCACCGGTAAGAAAAAGCACGGGGATATCAATCTTTTTGCCATTCAACCGCTCTAGAGTTTCGAAACCATCCATATCCGGCATGTTGATATCGAGAATAATGACGTCGAATTCATCCGAAACCTGTTCCAAGACATCCCGACCGGACTGAACAGCCACCACTTCGTGATTGAACATTATCAGAATTTTCTGGATCGCCGAGCGAACCAGAGTGTCATCGTCTGCTATGAGAATTTTAGAGCCCATACCTGTATGGATAATTCTAGAATAAACGGGATGTTATAGATTTATGGCGTGGCCGGAATCCTTCCAGCGCATACCCCTTATACAGTTTCTCACAATTGATAAAACATACAAAAGGTTTATTACATCTGTCGCACATATCCATCATTTTTTTCTGTCTGCACAAGAAAAAGCTGGGATAACAGCATATATTTACCTTTAAGCAGGTTAAAATGTGTTGTTGGGGAATGTTGCTTGTAACCGGTCAACGGTCTGTTGCTGGAAAAACTGCTACTTATCTTCCAGGGGGACAGCATGCGATACGGTGAGAGCCGTTACCATTCCATGGCGCATATTGCTGAATAGCATATGGCCCCTTCCAGGGCAAAGAGCTTTGTTCCCACAAACTTCTACGCTAGATCCATCCACCAATATATTACGGTCGAATGGCTTCAGGAAGTATTTAACCGCCACGCCGCATTCGAGATCAGTATCACCGATCAAAGCAGCCAACTCACCGAGGAGGGTTTGCCGAAAAGGGTTGAGGATCGTGGCTGCCAGCTCAGAATGGATGGACGGACAATGGCTTACGTTACCAATGTATAAAAAACGGTGCAAGACGAACGAGTGCATTTCCATGTCTCTGACGCGGTCAACAAAGCCAGAGGGTTGATCATTGAATATCTGCACTGGCACAACTGCAGCAGAACGCATTCCAGATTAGAGATAATAACTGGTGAGGCATATGCCATAATGCTGCCAGCTGTAGAACAGGCAGCCAGAAACAAACAAGAGATGCCACCTCTCTCTTTTTTCATTTTTCTGTGCTTGATGCGGCACAAGAACCGCCAAGAAGACCTTGCCAATGACATTTCGGACACTCAAAGGTTTTCGCTCCGTCTTCCTTAAAGCCTTCCAGTTCAAGGTCGGTTGATTCAATCAATTTTGTTTGACAATCAGGACAACGACCCGCCATCATGGCTTCCACGATATATTGGCCGCGGCCGGGATCATCTATCGGGACGTTTCTGTTTCTCAACCTCCTCTTTTTTCCCCGTATTCTCCTTTTCAAAATACCACCTCATGCGTTCTTTTTTTAATTTCTGCCGTTTCAATACAATCAGTCCTCTTCACTTTCAAGTGCATGAGCAGTCACCTATGGATGTCCCGCTTATAAGACCTCCTTTGTAGCGAGGAAGGTAGACTAAAACGATAGGCAACCCGTGCTAGTCTGTAGCAGATTGATGTCGGGCACTGAGTGCCACTTCTATCCTGTCGGCATGCCCACCCATTTTTGCAACAAGACACGACTTGAATACGGATTCAAATATCCCGAGGGCTGCATCCGGATCGTTTATAATTGTTCTTATACCCACCGTTTTACCTGCTGTTATCGCACAACTAACTATATCGCTCCAGGCTCCATTGAGAATATCTTTAGGAGCGTAAAACTTCGCATAAACCATAAAAGGATACGGAGTCCCCGATTCACTCCGCCCAATTTCGAATTGTCGACACACACAAGGCATATTTTTTCCTCAACAGTTATGCAGCTACAGAAAAATTCGCACGCACCAACAATCTTTAAGGCATATGCAGTTTCAGGTACGTATTTACCATTCCATCAGCTCCTTCCTTCGCCACCGCCGGTTCTCCGCTTGCAGATATCGTTACTTTTGAGCACTTCTTGAGTGAGCGCCTATCACGAACACTATACTGTGCGGATTGCGTCCGTGATGATCCGCAGGCAAATCACAGTATCAGGCCGGACAGATGCAGCTACGACAAGCAGATATCGTATATTTGCGCTACCAATTGTTGCTACAATGCATGGAGAGGGAGGGAATTACAATGGGTGAATATTATACATATAATAGGTATTATATATATTCATTATCAGGCATACTGTGTGTGACAAATACCAGTGAAACGTGAGCAATACTGCAATTGAGCTATTCAGAGCTACCCAATTCTCCGGTTGTTCTCTTACTGGTTAAGGTACACGCAACTCAAAGGTAACCTGTTACAATGCCATGTTCATCACCGTGCAGAGCCATCCGGTTACAACCGGATTCCCTCGGGTGTTCCCGGCACCACATTCATCGTTGCCAGGCGACTATCGCTTGTGCGCTGAAAATTGCACAAAGACGGAAGGTAAAAAATGCAGTTGGGTTACATGTACCCATAAAAAAGATGGATTTGCCGGATGGGACTGATACAATTCTGCATGTGAGTATCCCACGAACAAAGACACGTCGTTTCGAGCAGAAATATCAACTTTGTGCAGATTGATGACCGACAAGAACAATGCAAAAGTGACAGCTGACATAAAAAAAAATCGGCTCTATATCACAGCGCCCTCTACAGCTACCAAAACCGAATTGCAAAAAGTTTACACCGAGGTCAGATTTTGTGTTGCAGATCTTCAACCGGGGTTTGATGTTGTTACCGATCTTTCAAAATGTACCATTGGCCATCTGAACGGCATTCCTACTCTAAGAAAAATAATGAAATATCTGGTCATTAATAAAATGGGCAGAGTTGTTCGAATCGTCGGCGACATGAGTGTATCCTTTAAACAATTACTCGCAATCGCATCAAAAATTCAATGTTACAAACCCGTATATGTCAATACCCATGAAGAAGCTGAAGAAGAACTCTCCTATCCAATCAAACCTAACGGCCTTCGTTTTGAGATCAATAAACGCCAAGTAGAATATTCAACAAATCAGCGGATAGGAACAGGATATCTCGTTGATTTTTCGATAAGCGGTTGTGCTGTACAGGAATCGACAACACCCTTATCCGATGATACGGAGGTCTCCGTTACCATTCCCCTCCACCAAGAACAGGACAACCTAACATCATTCACCATACCTGCAAAAGTCGTCTGGGTACGAGGCGATCGATTTGCCGTTCAGTTCCTTGATCTTAGCGATGAGATGAAAGCAGAACTGCATACATGCCTTGTCAATGAAGTACAGCGGGATATAGCTTAACCCCTGGCCTTGGTACCGGCACAAGGAGTTTTGTCTCGTTTCGATCTCTTTCCCCGTTCCCCTGATAACCGCATGTCGCTGTTGTTTTTATATGATCTTCCGTGCTGTGCAGATACGATGGCCATGTTTTTGCTTTCTCAATGACACCCCACACGGTTACCTTTTCAAGAGCCTTCTTCTTCAAGGTCGTCAGCCGTTCATAGGCATTACCGAGTGGATCCCTTCCCTTAATTTTCCACAATATACCCACCCGACATCCTCTTAAAAAATCCAGGGAAAAGATATTAGAGAGGATGCTTCTTGCACTCCGCATTGACGGTGTTCTGTTGAGGGACGCTGTCAGCCTGGTACCGACCTATTCATTTTTGGGCTCCTTTTCACCTAAAAATTTTATGTATAATTTCGGTGTATTACCGAAAAAAAACGAAGGAATTTTTCTGCTGTGCCTTGGGACAAAGGCACCTCACGATCCTGTTATAGATACATTTACTATCCATTGTATCTGCAATTTAACTCTATTGCTGTTTTCTGTGTATCTGTTCATAATGACTAAAAATAAATTCAAAAGAATACGCTGATGTATGTAGAGGCATCTTAACGAAACGACCTCATAGGTGCCCGGTTGTCAGAAAATGCTTGTGAGTATTAGATCGAAAAACAAGAGTTGCAAAGACCACCAGGGATAACGGGGGCTCAGACATATGATACGAATCGTCACATTAAACGATGACAAAAAGGGGATGAACACCACCACCAGACTGCATGAATTAACAGAACCGCTTCGTTTGGCGGAGATCGATGTTCTTTGCTTCCAGGGAATGCGGCGAACCCTTGACGGCAAGGAGGATGCAGCCAGGAAAGTTGCCGAATCTCTGCAGATGACCTACAGCTTTTCAGCTACCCGGCAAAGCGTGGACTCTGGTAAGCGGGAAAAGGAACGGACTATCAGCGGACTTTCAATACTCACCGGGGCCTCTGTCTGGATGCTCAACAGCGGCAGCTTTTCGCTTCCCGATGAAGATCCTGACAAGAAACAGGTAGCGCAGTTCGCCGTCATCCGTCAGAACTGGAATTCGGTACTGGTGGTCAATGTGGAGTTTTCACCCGTGGCTTCTGTCCAGTTGCAGCAGTTGCGGGCCTTATTCTCGCATCAACTCTTTCAAAAAACCTACAGCGCTGTGGTCCTTTGCGGAAACAGAAAACTGTCAATACCCCCGCGAAAATTACAGTCGGTTATCGCCTTGTCGGCCTATAAAATAGCTCATGAGACCCAGGCGGTAGAGGCAGCGGGAAACGAATCCACCAGCACAACCGGTTCTAGTGAACAGAGCAATGCGAAACCGTCGATCGACGGTGTCATTTTTACTCTGATCGCAAGGAAGTTGGTTCCAGCTGCTGTCCAAAACCATGGCACGCCGGCAGCACTCCTGCTGGATTCGGTTTTAGCGACAGAGTTAGAATTCAAACCACTCCCCGCCGAAAGGACAAACAAGCTCCTTTTTCCGCTCTCCTTTTCGGAGCAGCCTCTGGGGCCAAGAAAATCAAACGGGAAGTTGCCCCCAGGGCGTCGGGAACCGGTCCGGCCAGGATATCATGGCTGAGTCGATGGAAGGCTATTCGATCATGCTAGCCACGACACATTGCCAAGCTGAATGGTCCTCTTGATCATTCAGTATATTCCACCTGCCCCAACGAGGGGCTAACCACACAACTGTACGACGCGTTCGCACAATGAAAAAAGGAGTAGTTACAATGGCTGATGGAACTGTAAAATGGTTTAATGATTCCAAGGGTTTTGGTTTTATTCAACAAAATGGTGGAAAAGATGTGTTTGTACACCATTCTGCTATTCAAGGTAGTGGGTTCAGATCTCTCCAGGAAGGAGAACGCGTCAGTTTTAATGTGGTGGAAGGCGCAAAAGGGCCGGCGGCTGAAAATGTTGTTAAGCTGAGCAACTGAAATTTAATTTCGTCGTGGTACCAATTTCCTCGTTTCAATAGGATTTTTCGGCTCATTTAAAATTGAACTGAAAAAATAATGGGAGGGGGATCAACACAGCCCTCTCGTTAATCAAATCCTTTTCCATTAACTGCTATTACCATAGAGCCATGGGATGACGTCGGCAAAGCGCTGGGTTATTTCATGGCTTTTTTCGTTGTCCTGCCAGCGGATTGAAAAAAAGACGGGATAAACTAAAACAAAGCGTACGCACAAGCAGGTACGAGCATCACAATCCTCTATCAAGAAACCAGCCCCATGCGTACCGCTCGCAGGAAAAATGACTTGTCCAGTTACCTGCACCGGTGTCTTCAGCCATAAATGGTTTACTCCACGTCAGATTCGCACCCGTCATTGAATTGAAATTATAGGGATATTATAGGTAAGTTCACCTATAATGCCGTTACAAAAAGGTACTTGAAAACCATCGTCGATTCTAACCACCGAGGGGGAACAAGTCTAACGCTCTAAAATTTTGGGATAAAAATATTCCAGTGCATATGAATACGCGCGAAAAAAAATTAAGTCAAAAATATTTCGTCAACAAAAGTAGTCAACTCTCCATACAGTGTCTCGCCTGCAAAAAATCTCGAACATTCCCCACAAAAACTCTCAGAGAAAAACACCACGTTATCAATGTAAAGTGTCCCTGTTCAAACAGCTTCACTATCGATATAGAATTTCGGAAGCATTACAGGAGAAAAGTACATTTTATGGGAGGATACAGATTTTCAACTGCCTCCGTTGAAAGAACCGAAGACTGCCTCATCACCGATGTATCGACGGGTGGACTTGCGATCAAACTAACAAACAATACCATTATTCGTGAGTCGGATGAATTGATTGTTACTTTTGGGTCAGATGATGCTGCACCGTATAAATTTGAGAAAAAAATAATAGTGCGCCATGTCGGCCCAAAAGAAAAAATTGGTGGGGAGTTTATTGATCCAGAAAGAAAAGACAACGAACTGTCTATAATTTGATAATAATTACGGACAATAAAAAAATGGGTGCAAAAAAATCAAACGCAGCCTGATTTGAGGGTACTTGAAACGGCATAACACATGGCAAATAAAACAAGTTGGGATGATATACCCTCGTTAGACAAGCTCGAAATGGATTGGGACTATAAACCCAAGTCCGCTCTCGATAAAAGATCCTTCATTCGCCTGAAACAGGCTGATATATCCGGACTCTTTGAAATGAAGGAGATTTTAGTCAAAGTTTCTACGGTCAAAAAAGTTTATGAGGGGAAACTCCTTGATATCAGCGTTGGCGGATTATCAATAAGTCTACCTGAGACGCTTGAGGAAAACCTCCCCTTGAAAGTAGGCTTTTTTCTTGGCACCGTGCGAATTGTTACCAAGGCTGTCGTCAGACATACCTGCAAATCAGGAGAGCAACACATAACGGGCATCATGTTCGTTGATCTCAATAAAGACTCTTCTGCATTTATTGCCGAGCTGTATGCGTCCAAAATTCTCTACCTCGCCAATTGATCCAGTCCGGTAAAAGAACCAACACCAACCAAGTGCCACGGGAGGTGAACGCCAAACCGGTTCCATACCACACGCATCTGCCAGCCTCCATGCGATACAAACGTTGACCGACCATCGATAAGGCCACGATCCGGATTAGAATCGTCCTGCGCCTTCAATGTTAACGGCGGTACAGCCTGTCGTGAAACCTATCGTTCTGAGCCTAAATCAAGCGACGGGATTGGCGAATACGAGTCATGATTATACCACTTAAAGGAACAACTCAAAGGAGTGGAAGAGAGCCGGAAGCGTCGGGCAGACTGTCTACGCTAGGTTTTGATCTACAGACCCCCCAAAAAAAATACACTGCAATCTCGTTAGCACACGCGAAAAAAAAAGATCCGCTCGCCACCCCTTCCTATTACTGGCTTTCCTTGCCCTCGGATCTCAGGAAAATACCTGAAATTTCGCGTTTACCGTAGCGTTACCTCCGTATAGCAAAAGAGCTCTTTCTTCTTGTAATTTTGGAGACTATCAGAAAAATTGATTATAATTTATTCTGCATTTTCGGTATAGTTACCATTTCTGCAAAGATATTGAGACAGGTTTGCATTGCAATGCTTCGAATTTATGTTATTTTCAAAAAATTTGAAAGAAAGAGCCTCCACGACTTCAACTTGAGAGAAAAGCATAATGCAAACCACCAAGCTCGTTTTTTTTATAACGATCGGCTTGGCGATGATTGTTTTTACCACCGGGCAATCACTCAACGCGGCCACATCGGCCAGTGTATCAAAACGATCGTTCGCTTCTTCCAAGCAATCAACATCACTCGCGTCCCCCTCTGGCAAATCACGAAAATTGATGCATGGCTTGGCTTCCATATATGCCAATAAGTTTAACGGCAGGAAAACCGCCAGCGGCCAAAGATTTTCTCAGAAAAAACTGACAGCAGCGCATCGATCACTCCCGTTAGGCACCAAAGTACGGGTCATCAACACTCGCAACCATAAATCGGTTGAAGTGAGAATAAACGACCGCGGACCATGGCTTGCTGGTCGTGTAATCGACTTGTCAGCTGCAGCCGCAGCGAAAATCGGAATGATGAAGGTCGGCGTCCAACTCGTTAAACTGGAAATCGTTAGAGAGACACCAACCCAGAAGTCCTGAAAATTAGGCGAAAACCATGCACTTTTAGGGTAAAGGTTGCTTTTTTTGAGTGGATCTTCTTTCATTCAATGAATGAGGTACTCCGGCTCGCTTAACCTGTTACTTTTCTACAAGAATTTTATTTATTGTTGCAATGGATGCAATATAATCGATTCTTCTCAACACAGATAGCGTGCAGGCTGTCGTCATCCCTCGTTACTTGACTCCTCTTTCCCCTGCTGACTTTTTACTTTTATAACATTAAGTTATATCCAGCTCTTTTGTAACCTTCCCCCAGCCCGGTAAGACGTTATAATGCCAATCAGCCTTTCAGCTGATTCGAGGTGTTTCTTCTTGTCTGGTGAGCAAGAAAGCGAGGATTTGTTACCAACCGTTGTTGCTCGCATGGTGTCTCGGCCAGGTAAGCACGTCTTTTTCAGTAATAAGCATATCCATGGGTATATCGTGGGAGGCTACCGGCAGGCTGTCAATCACTTGCATGGAATAACCCAAACCGATACGATAGGCTTGAGGTGCTTGCAGAGCCAAAAAACGATCATAATAGCCGCCCCCGTAGCCGAAACGATAGCCAGATCGATCAAAGATTGCACCGGGAATAATGGCTATCTGAAGAGACTTCGGGTTCATTAATCGTTGCTGTGCCAACGATGGTTTTGGTTCAGGAATCCCTTTATATCCTTTCGAAAGATCCATTGTCGGATCAGTTATTTGTACGGCCAACAAGAGCGATTCTTCCGGCACCGTCAAGGGAACGGCAACCACTTTTCCGGCAATCAAACATTGCGTAAGCAATGTTGTTGTTTCCACTTCACTGTGATAATTACAATAAATGAAAAATATTGATTTTTCCTGAAAAATCGGGAGCGTAAGCAGCTTTTTTGCTATCTGGATGCTCATGGTCTTGCGATCTGCAGGAGTCAGTTGGCTTCGCTGTATAAGAAATCGGCTTCGTACGGTTTGCCGGTCTGAAGACTGTGTGCAATCAATCATGTTCCTTAAGCTCGAGATGATGCTGAAAAAAAAAAGGGCGGCACCCGTTCAGGATACCGCCCTTTCAATGGATCGCAATAAACTTACATCGGCAGAAGTAACTTATTCGTATCCTCGTTCCAGGTGACCACCAGATACCAGAGCGTACAGAACCCGGCTATCAGAGCCAGGGTATATCCGTACCCCATGACATCAGGAATATAGACATACTTACCAAGATAGCCCTTTTGCTCGATTTGAAAAGCACTGAACCAAGCCAGCATCAAGGAGTTGGAAATAGAGAAAAATGGCACAACCAGCCACAATTTGATCTGACCTTCGCCGACCCGCCACAAGGTTCCTGATCCACAACCACCTGCAAGCATCGCACCGAGACCAAAGATAAAGCCTCCGACTACACCACCCCAACCAAAGGTACCTCGTACATAGTTCATCGGATGGAGTACAGGGTCACCATCGAAACGAGTGTCAACTCCATATTTAAGAACCACAGCACCCACGGCAACAATAAGAATGGACAAAGCGACCGATCTAGCCATTTTGGTATCGCCGGTCATGTGCGGTTCACGAAACCCCTGGATCATGCACCAGCGTCCACGCTGCATGGCATATCCCAGACCAACGGCAATCGCGAGGATACCGGGAAGTGAGTTAATGTACTCCACGTAATCATCGCCATCAAAATTAGCATAATAATTAACGCCCCAAACAACTGCGGCAATACCGGCTATGCCAAAGATCCACTGAATGAAAACAGGAATTTCCAGAGTCCAGGAACCACCGGAACCCCAACTGATGTGCTCCATCTCTTTGTAAAGAAGCCACAAACCCAAAATAACGCCAGGCACCAGGCCTACCCACATGGCAAATCCGTTGGCAGCCAGGTTACCTATAGCATTGTACATACCACCGATATTACAACCACCGGCCAGTGCGGCTCCAATGCCCATGAGAATACCGGCGATAATAGCTTTGACGTATTCACGGATCGGCGGAAAACGGAAAGCGAATTGACCGCCGAGGCAGGCGGAAATAAATGCACCACCGATAAATCCCAGGCCGATAACCGAGCCGGTGTTGAACAAAATGGACTTGGTCAGGATAGGGTCGCCATCGTCATTAACAAATCCAACCAGTTCAGCCAGGTCGCCATTATAAATGCCGGCCTTCAACAACATCCAGTCACCCCAGTTACGAATTGCGCCCACCGCACCCCATGGACGCCACCAGGCCATGATAAGAATACTGAGAATAGCGACGACTATACCGGTCGTGGTCGCATTCCACTCATCCTTACAAAGGACCTTGTATAAGTGTTTAATTTTTTGGCCTAAAACCTTAACGTCTTCCATTAAAACAGCCTCCTTTCCCCTTTTTAAATAAGATGAGCACCCAAGCCAAAACCTAGTAACAACAGGTAGATTATATCATAAGTGGGCAAAAATACCTTTGCTGGCCGAATTTGTCAATAAAAGCAACCACCTCAACTGAATGCGCCATTCATTTTTGTTATTTTTCGAGCCATTATAGCCAATTGCCTTTACACACTTCTTCCTTTTTATCCTGTTTTGTTTCTATCTTGACATCCTCGGCATTTATCTATAAACTAAATCGTCTTTTTTTCATGTATAAAATGGTCTTTTTAAAAAAGTATTTCTTAAGGAGAACACACAATGAGTGACGTAAAAGTAGCACCTGAAGGTCTGGATGTAGCCGCAGTTTTGGATGCAAGAGGTTTGAGCTGCCCCATGCCGCTTCTCCGCACCAAAAAAGAAATTGGCAAAATCACCGCTGGTCAGATTTTGCACATTCAGGGAACCGATCCTGGTTCTCGGAACGATATCCCGGGATGGTGCGAGCGTGCCGGTCATGAGTATCTCGGCGAGAAGGAAGAAGCAGGCTATATTAGCTTTTTCATCAAAAAAGGATGATCCTTTCATAATACAGTCCTTTTGAAGGAGGAAATAGCCAATGGCTGCTGATCCAAATAAACTGGGAATTTTCGTCACTACGCCGCAGCACATGCGGCACATACTCGGTATTACGAAAGCTGCGGTACGTGCTGGTAAGAAAGTAAAGGTTTTCTTTACCTTCAAATCCATTCACCTGACCAAAAGTCCTGAATTCTCCGAGTTAGCCCAATTGATTGCTGTTGAAGATATGGCCATCTGCGCCGACAGTTATATCTGTGAAGGTTTTGATAACGTAAATGATATTCCTCGTGGTTTGACCGACAAACAAATGCGGACCCAGGCTTTCCACGGCGCTATTCTTGATGAATGCGCGAAGTATATCGTCATGTAAGGAGATACGGATATGGAATCATTGAAAGTTTATATACTGATAGCCAACCGTGTATACAATGATGGTATACGTTCTGGTTTGGGTCTTGCTGTTGAAAATCACTACGCGTATCCTGTTATTATGAACGGTGAGTTTCCGCGCATGTCCAACTACATGGCTGAAAATATAGCATGGATCGCCGATATGGAAGGCGAGGTGTTGAGCTGCGGCGCTGATGCTCCTACCGATTTGCCGGAAGGAACCGAGATTACCAATATTTCCTTGGAAGAACTTGGCGAGCGAATGAGAGATGCCGATTTCATTATTCCTTATGGTCTTCCGAAACAATCCCACGAACCTCCAGGTGCGTGTGCCGAATAAAAGGAGAATATCATGAGTGATGATGCTATGAAAATATTGCAGGTATACAGATCAGAACCCACCGACGATGTTAAAAAATTGGTGGAGATTCTGAATCGTGATCGTGTTGCCGATGAATTCAAGCTGTATATAGGACAACCGAACTACGACACTCTCGTTCAAAAAATCTTTGCTAACGATAAAACGGTTTGCTGGTGGTAATATTCACCTAATCCGTTAAATCGATTGTTATGGAACCCCCTGTCATTGTAGCAATGGCAGGGGGTTTTTTTGTTTAAACGCTCTTACGGTGTGCCTACCAGTTTTTCCATGAGTGCATCATGGAAAAAGGGTCTGAATTGCCGAATTTTAGTGTTCTCTCGTGTTGGATGTATCCTGTTACTCAAAAAGACGATGATGATATCCTTTTCCGGATCCATCCAGAATGAAGTCCCTGTAAATCCCAGGTGACCTATACTGCGTGGTGTAAAATAGGTTCCACTGCTTGATATCCCCGGCGTCGGGGTGTCAAATCCCAGACACCAGCTTCCCACCGGATGCTTTGCTGATACCGCATACTGCAGCACTGTACTGGAAAAGGCTGGATGGGTGCTTCTATCCTGCCATATATCAAGAATCCTTTCACACAGGATCATTACCCCTTCAATGGTCCCAAAAAGACCGGCATGCCCTGCTTTTCCACCCATTAACCAGCAATGTTCGTCATGAACCTCTCCCTGCATTATTTTTCCCCGCCAGGCACAGCGCTCGGTCGCCGCAATTCGTTGTACATTATTCAATGCCGTGTGGGTAAACGGTCGAAAACAAAGATCAGCGGAAAGGTTCAAAGGATCCGTTATTGTTTTGCTAAACAGGGTTTCCAGAGACATCCCCGATTGCTGCTCAATAATGACACCGAGCAGGATAAACCCCAGATCACTGTACAGACATGTACTTCCCGGTTCATAGAGAAGGGGTTCCTGTATAATTTTATCAGCAAGCAACGAGGTATAAATCGGCAGATATTCCGGTGAAAATTGCTGGAAATAGGGGTGATAGGCAGGTAGTCCGGAACTATGTGAGAGTAATTGCTGGAGAGTGATAGTTCGCTTATCTGGTGGAATTTCACGGTCCCACATCGATTCCAATGAATCCTTCCAATGCAGTTTTCCCGTTTCGATAAGATGAAAAACGCACAAGGTGGTACATAGCGCTTTGGTTAATGAAGCCAAATCAAATAAAGTTGCATGTTCAACCATTACCGCCTGGTTATCTGAACGGGTCCACCCCCCACTATATAGTGCACGCCAACGAGATCTTTTTTTCCCTCGACTCACCGCCGCAGAGACGCCACTAAAAACGCCGTCAACAAGCCCTTTTTCGCAAGCCTCTTTTAAAATTTTATTTATCTGATTTATCATTATTTTATAGAATATAGATAGTTAGCTGCTTGCACTCTTTCAACGAGTTTTGAAAGGGAAGAACCGTTTCTTAATAACCATGTTAAAATATGGTGGAATCACTTGTTAATAAGTTGTGAACAAACGTAATTCCTCTTTTCCTAACCTTTGACACCAATACATCACACAACTTGGTAAACATAAAAAAAATAGATATTTCATATTGTTACCTATATTTTCAACATATGAACAGCCCTAATAGCAATAACAATGAAATTATATAAAAGAGTTACTATTGGCACTCCCGTTCTATTGGCGGAAACGTCGTACGGCAGCATCCAATAAACTCATTATTCGCATTTGGCATGATATGCACTTGCATACCGGTTCAACCAGTCACCCCCTGATGGGTGATGAAACGAGGTTGTATCGTTGCAAACCTGCATCATTTGTGGCCATTCATGGGTCATCGGAATTGTGCTTCCGCTACCTGATTCGGCTACCGTGTAATATAGGCCGATATAGATAATCCTCGTGCCCAGCTTTCCATTGGCCATCAGTAGGGTTACTGGGTGGATGACACCTATCTTGGAGAACCGCCCATATGAACAGTTCGAATCAGCGGCATTTTTTTCTTCCCGACAATACTCCTCTATTCCGATTCTCAGTCCATAACAGATACACCTGCAACAACCTCTCGACGACCCCCTTTTTCCAGGTCATCCGTGTAACTGTATTTAATTGAATTTTCATTATTCTTTCAGCCGCTAAAACATATTATTTGTTTGATATTTCGAGTATTTTCGAGTATTTTTACACATAAGCTAACTTCTTAATAATCTTGTTAAATTTCAGTGCATTCACCTGTTGATAAGTTGTGAACAAACGCAATTCATCCTTTTTCAACTCTCCATACCACCACATCAAACAACGTGTTTAACATAAAAAAAGCTATTATTTGAGTAATTTACGTAATTATTCAACATATAAACAGGCTTAATAGCAACAATAAATTTTAATAAATAAAGGGCTTACTATTATGGGGTTCCATTTCAACATAAGCAGAGACGACTTACTTCGAGCTATCAGCGGCCAACAAAATATTACCAGTAAAAAAGGGACGTTAGCCATTTTAGCCAATGTGCTTCTCGAAGTGAAACAAGACGCTATCGTTTTAACCGGAACCGATCTCGAAATAGGTCTTAAACAGACAGTTCCCGCAGAAGTACTGCAACCCGGGATACTGACTCTTCCTGCAAAAAAACTGTTCGAACTGGCCAGGGAATCAGGCTCATCCACCATTTCTTTCAAAGAGTTAGACAATAATTGGGTGGAAATAACCGCAGGACCCAGCGTCTATCGCTTAGCGGGTATGGTCAGCGATGAATTTCCCCAGTTTCCATCGTACGAAGAAAGCGCCATGGTTCAGTTGGATAGTGCCATAATGGTTGATCTGGTGGACAAGGTTATCTTTTCCATAGCACAAGATAAGGAGAACATGTTCACCTTAACGGCTGCTCTTCTGCAAAAAGTTCATGAAGATGACCACTTGTACTTGAAAATGATTTCTTCGGATGGCCATCGATTAACGATTATGACCAAAGAGGTGGATCCTTCCCTTGATACCCTGCACATGAATCCTATCACTTTGATTCCCCGAAGAGGTGTGCAGGAAATTAGAAAATTTTGCGAAAATAAAAATTCCTTTTTTTTCGGTATAGAAGAAAAGCAGGCTGTTTTAAAAAGTGAGGATTCTCTGCTTATTATACGATTAATGGAAGGGGATTTTCCGGATTTTCAAGGACTCCTCAGCACCCTTACCAATGAAAATTCTGTAACTATAGATAGAAATCGTTTTCTTGAAAGTTTGAAGCGTATTAATCTTTTTACTGAAGATCTTTTTCATGCCATAAAAATGGAGATTCATGATAATAAAATGATTCTTACCTCGCAAAATGCTGATTATGGATCTGCAAAAGATGAATTCGATGTCGATTATAAAGGAGTTCCTCTTTCTTTAGGTTTTAATTGTCGATATTTTATAGATAGTCTACAAGTTATGGAAGGAGATGTTATTACAGCAAGTATTAATTCTCAAGAAAGTCCCTGTGTGATTACGTCTCAAGACGATGTAGGATTTTTAAGTATAATTATGCCTATGAAAATTTAATTATAAATATATATGAAATATATAAATATAATATTGTTGTCAAATTTTGATAAAGAAGGAAAAAAGTGAGTGATTTAACAGAAAAGTCTTATGGAGCGGAGCAGATTAAAGTTCTTGATGGACTGGAAGCCGTTCGTAAAAGACCATCCATGTATATTGGTAATACCGGTGAAGAAGGACTGCATCATTTAATCTATGAAGTAGTCGATAACTCCATAGATGAAGCTTTAGCCGGATATTGCGATCATATCAATATTGTTATTCATGAAGATAATTCCGTCACCGTAGAGGATAATGGTCGGGGTATTCCTGTTGACAAACATCCCACGGAACAGATGTCAGCTTTGGAATTGGTTATGACCACGTTGCATGCCGGTGGTAAATTCGACCATTCTACGTACAAGGTATCTGGAGGATTGCATGGTGTCGGTGTTTCTGTTGTTAATGCGCTCAGTAAACACACTGTTGCTCAGATACAACGAAATGGAAAAATCTACAGGCAGAGCTATGAATACGGTATTCGCAGCAGTGAACTGGAAGAAATAGGAGTAAGTGAGCAAACCGGAACAAAAATATATTTTGCACCAGATCCCGAAATTTTTTCTGAAACCACTGTTTTTAAATACGAAATAGTGCGAAATAGAATGCGGGAGCTTGCTTTTCTCAACAAGAATATCCGTATTATACTCAAAGACGAACGCGATGGAGCTGAAGACAATTTTCATTTCGATGGCGGTATAGTTTCATATGTCCAGTATTTAAACCGCAATCGTACCTGTGTCCATCCGACTCCCGTACTTATCACCGGTGAACGGGATAATGTCCAGGTGGATATCTGTTTGCAGTATTTTGATGGCTACTCCGAGCGATTGTTTTCTTTTGTCAACAATATCAACACAAAAGAAGGTGGATCCCATGTAGCCGGTTTTCGGGCGGCACTTACCAAATGTATTAACAGATACGCCAGTGACGATATTATTCCTAAAAATCTGAAGGAAAAAATGGGCGGCGATGATGTTCGGGAAGGCTTGACCTGCGTTATTTCCGTTCGGGTTCCCAATCCTCAGTTTGAAGGGCAGACCAAAACCAAACTGGGCAATTCCGAAGTCAAATCCATTGTTGAATCCCTGTGTAACGAAAAACTCGGCGCCTATTTGGAGCAAAATCCGGCCGTAGCCCGCAGTATTTTGAGCAAGGCGGTGGAAGCGGCTCGCGCTCGTGACGCGGCCAGGAGGGCCCGGGATCTGTCACGGAAGAAGGGTAATCTTTCGGTGATGATGGCTGGAAAACTCGCTGAATGCCAGAGTAAAATTCCTGCTGAACGGGAACTATTCATCGTTGAGGGCGACTCGGCAGGCGGTTCCGCCAAACAGGGCAGGGATCGTTCCATTCAGGCTATCCTGCCCCTGCGTGGTAAAATTATGAACGTGGAAAAGGCCCGGTTCGATAAAATACTCAGTTCCGAAGAAATTAAGCAGCTGGTCGCGTCGCTGGGTACTGGAATCGGCGGTGAAGAATTCGATCTGGAAAAACTCCGCTATCACAAGGTCATTATCATGACCGATGCCGACGTGGACGGTGCGCATATCCGTACGTTGTTGCTGACCTTTTTCTACCGTCAGATGTTGCCGCTCATTGAAGGCGGACATGTCTATATTGGTCAGCCTCCGCTTTACCGTCTGGGGAGAGGGAAAAAAGAACAGTATTTCCTCAATGATGAGGAACTCAATACCTATCTCTACAGTCAGGCTAGTCAACTGATGCGCATTCAAACCGATCAGGGGTTACTCATAGCCGAAGACGATCTAGTTGATGTTTTGCGAAAACTCTCTGCTTTTGAACGGATTATTGCCTACCTGGAACGAATGAATATTCAGGAATCCATGGTCATGTTTTTACTGCAGAATGACGTTCATACTGCGTTGCAATTTGAAAATAAGGAATTCGTTGAAAATATGGCGGAAAAGCTGCGGCAAATGGATGCGCAGGTTGGAGTGCTTCGCAGTTGTGTATGGCGACCTGCATGTTTTGAGTTTGATGTTGTTTTAAGTGGTCAGTCACACGTTGCTTCCATTATGGGACCGAACATCCCCCTGATCAACGAATACCGGCATGCATTGGAGCTGTACAAGACCATTCAACCGTATCTGACCGCCTCTTTTACGGTAACCCGAACCGCTGCAAGCGGTCAGGAAACCGCTCTGGATGCGGAGTCCTGGCATCAATTAATTGAATTGGTTCGTGAGGAAACTTTCAAGGGAAGTCACCTGCAACGGTACAAAGGTCTGGGTGAGATGAATCCCGAACAGTTATGGGATACCACCATGAATCCCGAAAATCGGACCCTGGTACAGGTGAAAATCGACAATATGGAAGTAACCGATGATGTGTTTACCACGCTTATGGGAGACAAGGTCGAACCGCGAAGGGAGTTTATTCAAAACCATGCCCTCGAAGTAGCTGATTTGGATATCTGAGAGTGAGCTCCGGGATTTGAGGCATAGATAATCTTCCTTTAAGCAAGTAGCAGGTACATATAATGACAGAAAATGCAGTAGAAAAAGAGCAACAACCAACCATCGCCATTGAAAAGGAATTGCAGAAATCCTATCTGGATTACGCCATGTCGGTCATTATCGGCAGGGCGCTGCCCGATGTCCGCGACGGTCTGAAACCCGTGCATCGCCGGACCCTTTTCGCCATGCGTGAACTGGGGAATACCTACAATCGAGCGTATATCAAATCAGCACGTATCGTCGGTGATGTCATAGGTAAGTATCATCCTCATGGCGACACCGCTGCTTATGATACCCTGGTGCGCATGGCCCAGGATTTTTCCATGCGATATCCTCTGGTCGACGGTCAGGGTAACTTCGGTTCCATGGACGGCGATTCGGCTGCAGCCATGCGGTACACCGAAGCGAGAATGACCCGGCTCGACCAGGAACTGGTTGCCGATCTGGAAAAAGAAACGGTTGATTTTGTCCCCAACTACGATAACTCCCTCCAGGAACCAGCGGTTCTGCCGTCCAAGATACCCAATATTCTGATCAACGGTTCTGAGGGTATTGCCGTAGGTATGGCCACCAAGATACCGCCCCACAACCTGACCGAGGTGATCGATGGGCTGATAGCCCTGGTGGAAAACGCTGATATAACGGTTCACGAATTGATGGAGATCATCACCGGTCCTGATTTTCCTACCGGTGGATTTATCTGTGGTCGGGCCGGAATACGGGAAGCCTACGAGACTGGCCGGGGTGTGGTGATCATGCGCTCAAAAACGCATGTCGAACAGCGCGGCAACCATGGTGAATCGATAGTTATCACGGAAATTCCCTATCAACAGAACAAAGCGTCCCTTGTAGAAAAAATCGCTTTTTTGATGAAGGAAAAACGTATCACCTCGATTTCCGAAATCCGCGATGAATCCGATCGCCACGGTGTCCGGGTCGTCCTGGATCTGAAAAAGGATGAATTTCCGGATGTAGTCATCAACCAGTTGTACAAAATGACACCGTTACAGAAAAGTTTCGGTATTATTTTGCTCTGTATCGTCAACAATAAACCGGAAGTACTGAATCTTAAGCAGATTCTGCAACACTTTCTGGTACACCGGAAAACGGTGATCTATCGGCGTACCGCGTACGAGTTGCGCAAGGCCGAAGAGCGGGCCCACATTCTGGAAGGTCTGAAGATCGCCATTACCAATCTGGATGAAGTGGTGGCCCTGATCAGGGGGTCTGTCAACCCGGCCGAGGCCAAAGAGGGACTGATCAAGCAGTTTGAGCTTTCCGAGATCCAGGCGCAGACTATTTTGGACATGCGGCTGCAGCGGCTCACCGGACTGGAACGCGATAAAATCATCAGTGATTATAATGAGATTCTGGAGAAGATAGCCTGGCTGAATAAAATTCTCAGCGATGACGGCCTGGTCATGCAGATTATTCGCGAAGAATTCGAAAAAATCCGGGAAGACTACGGAGATGATCGTCGTACCGAAATCATCGATGCCCCCGATGAGATTTTACCCGAGGATATGATCACCCCCGAGGAGATGGTGGTGACCGTCTCGCATAGCGGCTACATCAAACGCAATCCGCTGACCCTGTACCGGGCGCAGCGACGCGGCGGCAAAGGGATAAAGGGTATGGTTACCCTGGAAGACGATTTTGTCACCGACCTGTACACTGCCAGTTCGTTGGATACCTTCCTCTTTTTTACCAACAAGGGTCGGGTCTTCTGGCGTAAGGTATACGAATTGCCGCTTGCCGGACGAACGGCGCGGGGTAAGGCTGTGGTCAATTTACTGGAACTCGGCGACAAGGAAAAGGTGGCGGCTATTCTGCCGGTTGCGGACCTGGCCAACATCGACGATACAGTGTCCGTGCTCACGGTTACCAAACTGGGACGGGTAAAAAAGACCTTTATCTCCGAATATAAGCGTCCCCTGCGCAAAGGGAAGCTGGGACTAACCATCAGGGATGACGATGAAATTCTCACCGCAGCGATCACCTCGGGCGATGATGAGATCTTCCTGGTCACCAAGAAAGGACTATCGATCCATTTCCATGAATCCGATGTCCGCACCATGGGACGTCTGGCCGCCGGTGTCAAAGGCATTAACCTGGGCGATGAAGACGAGGTGGTCGGGGTTGCAGTTCTCAAAAGCGATGATTCGATCCTTACGGTTACGGAAAACGGTTACGGAAAACGAACCGCAGTTTCCGAATACAAGCTGCAAAGCCGCGGCGGTAAAGGCGTCTTTGCCATTAAAACCAGTGAGCGTAACGGCAATGTGGTCGGGGTCCTACCGGTGGTCGATGACGATCAGGTCATGCTGATCGCCAATTCAGGAAAGATTATCCGTATGCCTATGGATACCATCCGTCTAATTGGTCGGAATACCCAAGGGGTTCGTTTGATCAACCTGGAAGAGGGGGAACTGGTGGTCAGTCTGTCCATGCTTGCCCGCGAAGAAATGGATGACGACAATGACAGTGATACCGAAGAAGAATATGAAGATTGATACAACTGCTGTCATCGGCGCCGGGAGCTGGGGAACGGCCCTGGCGCTGCTGCTGGCGCGCAAAGGGGTTCCGGTCACGCTCTGGGGCCGCAATTCCGAGCACATGCAGCAGGTACAGAAGGATCGGGAAAACATCAAATATCTGCCGGGTTTTTCTTTTCCCGAAAACCTGATGGTGAGCAATGAGCTTGCGGCTGCTGTCAGCAGGGCAAAGTGCGTGGTGATGGTAGTGCCCTCCCATGGATACAGGGAGGTCTATCGTCAGGTCTATCCCTTGCTGCAGGATAACGCCCTGGTTGTATCGGCAGTCAAGGGGATTGAACGCAACAGCTGTATGACCATGACGCAGATCATGCAGCAGGAAAGTCCTGAAAAACGAGACGTACAGTTCGGTGTGTTAAGTGGTCCGAGTTTTGCCGAAGAGGTGGCCAATCGCCAGCCTACGGCGGTAACCGTAGCCTTTGCCGATCCAACCGCTGCAGAGATGGTGCAACAGTTGTTTTCCACCGAGTATTTCCGTGTCTATTCGGCAAGTGATGTTATCGGTCTGGAAATCAGCGGAGCCATGAAAAACGTTATAGCCATTGCCGCCGGAATCTGTGATGGATTGCAGTACGGCCTGAACACCCGCGCCGCTCTCATTACCAGGGGACTGGCGGAGATTACCCGTCTGGGCGTGGCCATGGGTGCGGAAGCCCCCACCTTTGCCGGCTTGGGGGGGTTGGGCGATCTGGTCCTCACCTGTACGGGTAATTTAAGCAGAAATCGTACGGTCGGCCTGAAACTGGGATCGGGTCTTTCGTTAGACCAGGCTTTGGCCGAGATGAGCATGGTGGCGGAAGGAGTGAAAACCACCGAATCCTGCCATAAACTGGCAGCTGATCTGCACGTGGATATGCCGATTCTGGAGCAGGTGTATCAGGTCTTGTACGGCAATAAAAGGTGCGAGGAGGCGGTTCGCACCCTGTTCCAACGCAATCTGAAAAAAGAGGCAGAACCTGTAGGACGAACCTAACCTCGAATGTCTGCCCTTCTTTGCAGAAGGCCGACACGCAGCGCTTCCAGGGTAAAGCGCCGTACATACCGAGCGCTTATGACCACATAACAAAAGCCAGACACCTGAATCGTGTCTGGCTTTTATTTTATCCGGTCCACGTGCCCGGCAATCCGCACTGGTTGTCTCAGACAGAATCTTCCCGTACTTTACTGAGGCAATATCCTCCGGCAATAAAAAGCAGCAGCAGGCTGAGTACGCCCCAGCGGCTATCGCCACTCAAACGTCCCACCAGTCCCATAAGAAACGGACCGGCTATGGCGGCAAACTTGCCAAAGACATTGTAAAAGCCAAAAAATTCCGCACTCTTTTCCGGCGGGATCAATTTCCCGTAATAGCTGCGGCTCAAAGCCTGGATGCCCCCCATGGACGAGGCCACCAGGAAAGCTATCAACCAGAAGGCGGCTTGTTTGAGATGCGGATCCTGTATTGATGGTAAAAGAACAGCGCAAATCGTGACCAGACAATAGATAGTTATTCCTGCCAGCAGCATCTTTTTTGCGGAAAAGCGAATCGCCAATCGCCCATAGAGCAGGGCAAACGGGTAGGCCACAATCTGGATGAACAGCAGCACCCCAATCAACAGGGTGACGCCGAAACCGAGGTCGCGGCCATAGGCGGTTGCCATGCTGATGATGGTATCGACCCCGTCAATGTAGAAAAAATAGGCTAGGAGAAAAAGAAATACCTGGGGATACTGCCGGACCTCGCGGAAGGTATGAACGATGCGTCGCAGGCTGTCGATAATTGGCGAGGCTGAGACAGGGAGAGCATAGACCTGATGCAGGTTTTTCATAGCCGGCACAGAGAGCAGCAGCCACCAGAAGGCAACGATGATAAATCCGATCCGGCATTCCCGTGCAGGTAGATTGTCGCTGATTCCGGCAGACAGGATCAGGCCGATGACGGCCAGAAAGGGAATGACCGAGCCGATATAGCCATAGCCGTAGCCGCGGCTGGAGATAAGGTCCATACGTTCATGGCTGGTGACATCAACCAAGAAGGCGTCGTAGAAAATATTGGCGCCGGCCCAACCCACTCGCGCCAAAACAAAGCAGAAGAGACAGAGCAGCCAACCGCCTACCGGAATCCAGGGCAGGGTAAGAGTAAAGGCGACACCCAGGAAGAGAAAGGTAAGGAAAAACCGTTTTTTCTGTCCAGGATAATCCGCCATGGCCCCGAGGACGGGAGCCAACAGTGCCAGGATCAGCGACGCGGCAGCATTGGCAAAGCCCCAGTTCGCAGTGGACACCGCACCGGGTACACCAACGGCTATCACATCCTTGTAATATATCGGCATGATGGCGGTGACCATCACCAACACAAAGGCCGAGTTGGCCACATCGTAGAGAACCCAACTGCGTTCGTCTCTGGTCATTGTGATAATCGTACCCATTGCTGTTTCTATGCCGTGAAAAGGGGGGTCGGAAGACGCGTGGTACCTGATGCAGCAAAGTAGCGGTCATGTGGTTCGAAAGTCAAGGAACGAACAGTGATGAATGTATAATAATGCTGGGTTTAGTGCAACCGGCACATCCGGCCGTCAATTTCCGCCGTTAGGGGCTGGGGCCATTGCTGGACATACTGATGGGGGACCGTTCCAGCTTGATGAGGTTGAGGTTGGCGGGCTGCACGGTATACTGATCACCCTTGGTGATTCCGCCCGGGACGATCCCGCAAATCCCGAGAACTTTTTCTCTTGGTGGATAAAGAGAACCATGGTTGTGTTAGGGCAGAATCAATGAACGATGAAAATAATGTCTGGACATGTTGTGGATTATGTTGGCGAGAAGATATGCAGGGGCAAAAAGCAGGGCAGCAGCATTGACTGCAAAAAGAGGCGTTCGTTACCTCAATCAAGTGGTATCTTTCCGATATCTTGGTTACTTTGATCAGGTGCTCATCAAAAAATAATACAAATCAAACGAATATGAGCTACTAGGTGCTATCCGTCATCGCGAATCGTTGACGGTGAAAGTACCGCCGAAAGTCACACGCTCTCCGGTTATCTTTGCTTTGTACTCGTGCAGGCTTTCCGCGGCAGTGAGGTTTGCTTCCTCGCCCACTTTATTACGACTCCGCAGTTATGAAACACACGACATCATCCCCTCAAAAGCAGCAGTCTCCTCCTCACCCCATTTCTATCGATTCCCCGGAATGGTACCTCAACAGGGAACTGACCTGGCTGTCCTTTAACTCTCGCGTATTACACGAAGGCCAGGATGGGCGCGTACCGCTGCTCGAACGGGTCTTCTTTCTCGCCGTGGTCGGATCCAACCTTGACGAATTTTTCATGAAACGAATCGGCGGCCTCAAACAGCAGGTGGGGGCCGGGGTCAGGGAGTTGTCCATGGACGGCTTGCGCCCGCAGGAACAGATCGATGCCTGTGTTGTTGTGGTACAGGACCTGTTCAGGGATCAGGAAGCGTTGGAGCAGGAACTGATACAACTGCTGGCTCGCAAAAAAATACGCATAGTCCCCTACGCCGACCTCAGCTTGGCGGATAAGGCCCTGGCCGAGCGGTATTTTATTGATCACGTCTACCTGCTGCTCACCCCCCAGGGCATGGACCCGGCCCATCCCTTTCCCTTCATCTCCAACTTGTCGATCAATCTCCTGGTCAGCGTCCGCTATCCGGACAGCGAGTTCAGCTATTTGAACCGGATTAAAGTCCCTGTCAGCGAAGACCTGCCCCGTTTTTTAGCCATCGGCGACGCCGGTCACTACATTACCCTGGAAGATCTGATCAGCAATAACCTGGAGATTTTGTTTCCGGAAATGGTGGTGGAAACCTGCGAGGCCTTCCGCGTGACCCGTAATGCGATCACCGAGCCCAATCAGGAACAAGCCAACGATCTGCTGCAGATGATCGAATCAGCCTTGCGCGAGCGCAAATTTGCCGAAATCGTCCGCCTGGAAGTGGGTTGGGGTATGTCAGAACAGCATCGCGGCATGCTTTCCGCCGAATTGGGGGTGGATGAGGAACGTGATGTGTTCGAGGTCAACGGCGTGCTCGGCAAAGCTGATCTGCAGGAAATTGCCGCCATTGACAGGCCGGACCTGCACTATCCGTCGCATCGCCCCCTGGATCATCCGGAACTGCTCGACGACGATCCCAATATTTTTCACATTATCCGCAAGCGTGGCTCCATTCTCCTGCAGCACCCCTATGAGTCGTTTGATACCTCGGTGGAACGCTATCTCCGCGAGGCGAGCACCGATCCCAAGGTGCGGGCAATCAAGATGACCCTGTACCGGACTGCGGGTAAGTCACGGGTCATCGAATACCTGGTCGATGCCGCCCGCAACGGCAAACAGGTGGCGGTGGTGCTCGAGCTGAAAGCCCGGTTTGATGAACAGGCCAATATCCGCTGGGCCGGCTATCTGGAAGAAGCCGGTATCCATGTTACCTACGGAGTGGTCGGTCTTAAAACGCATTGCAAGGTTATTTTTGTCATTCGCAAGGATTATGATGGATTGCGCCGTTATGCCCATATCGGTACCGGCAACTACCACGCCGGTACGGCCCGGATGTACTGCGATCTGGGTCTGTTCACCTGCGACCCGGATATCGGTGCCGACCTGACCGAGTTGTTTAATTATCTGACCACCGGCTACACACCGATGCGGCGCTACCGCAAACTGCTGCCTTCGCCACGGATCTTGAAAAAGGCACTGTTGCAGAAAATCGAGCGCGAAATACGGGGGCACAGCACCGAGCAGCCGGGTCTGATCCAGTTAAAATCCAATGCCCTGGAAGACCGGGATATCATCGCCGCCCTGTACCGTGCCTCGCAGGCCGGAGTCCGTATCGATCTCATCATCCGCGACACCTGCCGCCTGCGTCCCGGCATTCCCGGCCTGTCGGAACATATCCGGGTGTTTTCCCTGGTCGGCCGTTTTCTCGAACATGCCCGGCTCTTCTATTTCCGGAACCAGGGGGCGCATGAATACTTCATCGGTTCCGCTGATCTGATGCAGCGCAATTTGGAAAGCCGGGTGGAAATCTGCATTCCGGTGGAAGCTCCAAAAGCGAAAAAGCTGCTCAGAGAGCTGCTCGATCAGCAGCTGGCCAACCAGCGTAATGTCTGGGAGATGCAGGCCGACGGCACCTATCGCCAGCGGTTCTCCCGCGCTCGCAATGGTTCGCTCTGTATCCACCGCAGGCTGATGGATCGGGCGCAAAAACGGCAGGAGGCAGCAGATCGTGCCGTGGTGAAGAAGAAAGCCCGGAAAAAGGTCAACAGGGCAAAAAGGTAATCAGGCTGCCAGGAGCAGCGAATCCTCGATGTAACGCTTGCGCTTGGCCGGTTTGAGCTGGGCGATATCGACCACAACCAGGCCGTCGACGCAGTTGCCGAAATCGTGGTCGACATTGAAATCGAGAAAGACCACGCCGCCCGGCGGACACAATTCGGTGTACTGTTTGTACAGGGTGGGAATGGAGCTGCCCATGGTAGCGAGCAGCGATTTAAGATGGACCAAATCCTGGTGGTAATTGTTGCCGACAAAAGACTGAGACAGATCGGTGACCGGCAGGGAGAAGCGGAAGGGATTGCGGGAGCAGGGCTGATTGGCGGAGTCGGCAAAGTAGAGTTTGTAGAAAAAAATCAGCAGCTCCCGGGCCATCTGCGGCATGGCATTGCTGATGCTCACCGGACCGAACAGATACCGGTACTGCGGGTTGCGGCGGATGAAGGCGCCGATGCCGTACCAGAGATAATCCAGGCTGCGCTTGCCCCAGTATTTCTTCTGGACAAAACTGCGCCCCAATTCCAGTCCCTGCTCCAGGTAGGGAAATCGGCCCTCGTCAAAATGAAAGAGGCTGTGGCTGTACAGTCCTGCACAACCTTTCTCGCGCACCACCGCCCCGGCATCGGCAAATCGGTAGGCGCCGACTATCTCCAAATCCTCTGCCGACCAGAGCACCAGGTGGCGATAGTACTGGTCGAAGCGATCGGTATCCCGTCGTTTGCCCGAACCCTCGCCCACCGCTCTGAACGTAATCTCCCGCAGACGGGCAATCTCCCGTATAACCGGCGAACGTTCTTCGCCGGAAAACAGATAGATTTCCTTGCCGTCCGGTGTTGTGCCCAATAATTCTCCGGCCAGCACGTTTTTTTTCAGCACCTGTCGCCTCACCGGCCGGGCAATAGCGGTATCCGTGGGAAAAATGCCTTTTTTCCCCGCACCGATGCGGTACAGGTGTTTGCGGAACAGGTCGACCTTGTCTTGTTGCCGGATGGTGAGACCATTGTAGGCGGTAAAAGGTATGAGACCGCCGATGGTCAGTTGCAAGGGGTTGCGCTGCGGTTGGAACATCTCATTGATCAGCATCAGGGTGGAAAGCGGTTTGGCCAGGAGCGAGGCGGCATAGAACAACAACGAATTGCGGCCTCGCACATGGATGGGCAGGATAGGTGCCTTGGAGCGGGCGGCCAGGCGAAGGAAGCCTTTCTGCCATTTGCCGTCTTTGACACCCCGGGGACCGAAACGGGAAACCTCGCCTGCCGGAAAAATAATCACCGCTTCCTCGTTGGCCAACGCACGGTCGATACGGGCAATCTGCTCTTTACGGTTCCTTCCGGTCAGTACTTTGACCGAGAGCAGGCAGGGGCGGAGGGGCCGAACCGTTTCCAGCAGGTCATTGGCCACGATGCGGACATCGGTTCTGATGTCATGGACCAGTTTGAGCAGGACCAGGCCGTCCAGAGTGCCGATGGGGTGGTTGGCGATGATCATCACCCGGCCGTTGACCGGAATGTTTTCACGGTCGCGATCGGCAACCGTGTAGGTGCACTGGAACGATTCCAGGATCTGTTCGACGAAATCCATACCTTGCAGGTGCGGGTACTGTTCGCTGAAGCAGGCAAACTGGTGCTCTCTGAGCAGCCATGAAAGCACCGAACGGATCGGTGGGGTGACCAGCGGTCTGCCGGTCAGTTGCGGATAGTGCTGGCTGAGGATGTCGTTGACCGTAAACATGGAGGTTCCCGTCAGGTTGTGCTGCAGTTGCAGCATGTAGCTCTCAAGCGGCAAATGCTCGATAGTGGTCCCTGTAGCCTATCCACTGTTCGCGAAAGGACAGGGGGAGGTTGGGACGGATTTTTCCGTTTTTCAGCACCCGGTTGACTTCAAATTCCAAGGTCAGAGGCGGTTCCGGCACATGGCTGCGGGGGCTGGTTTGCAGGAGTTTCAGGATGGAGCTGTTGTGAACGGTTAGGGCAACTTTTGCCTGATCACGGGAGGTGAGCAGCCAGAGCATCCCTTGGTTCGGAGAAGGCAGGGGGTGGGTGGGGTGCATCCTGTAGGTGGAAAGATTGGTGATGGATTGCAGTTCCCTGCAGCTGACGGTTGCCTGCCGGTTACTGCATAGCAGCACCGCCCCGTAGCTTCCTTTGAGCAACGGCTGGGAAAAAAGAAATTGCAATTGGTGGGCCTGTTTTTTGGTCGATCGTGCCAATTGCAGGTTGAGCACCAGGAATGAGGTGTTGTTTTTGCGAACCACGGCAAACTGGGCGACCTGTTCCTTTCCTTCCCGGCCGTCGGGAAGGGGAAAGGAGCCACTGTTGAGCATCCACACCTCGGGCCCGGTGAGGATGGACAGTCCGTTAAGAGCACCGTTGATCCGCGCCTCGTTCGTTTGCTGGTCGCGGTAGGCAGCGAAGCAGCTGTAGGTCATGCCTAAGGTCTGGGAAAGGAGGCGGCTGGTGTCTTCGCCGCCGTCGGCGGATCGTCGCATGGATTGACAGCAAAGGATATCCAGATCGGCCTGGCGCAGGGGTGCTACACATTCCCGAAACCGGTTGGATGTGTGTGCCGGCTGGGTGGCGGTATCCATTGTCATAATTCTGATCATGATCGATGGTCTCCAAAAAAGATAAAATTTTCCCAAACGCAGGTTCGGTCTGTTGACCGCTGTTCCATTCGGGAGCACATACAGACATCGCTGGAGTACTAGTAGAAGATGTTTGTTTTCGAATGGTTAGTACTGCGTCATACTTTGGTGAAAATCACTCAAGCCGCCAGTCCGTGTTGGCGTCGCTTCGACTGCGTCCTTTTTTTCTGCTCTCCGGCCATCAGTTCCAGCTGGGGACGGCGGAACACCCCTTCAACCACACTGCCCCGCCAGTCCGGGTGAGGTGCCAGACCGAGAATGCGCGTCATGGTCGGGGTCAGATCCAGCAGAGACAGGGGGTGTTCCAGTTCTACCCCCTGGGAGATGCCGGGCCCGGCAAGCAGCAGGGGCAAACGGGCGTCTTCTTCCCCATCGCGCGGGCGAAAGCCGCCAGGGCTGCCGAGCACTATAAGGGTATACTCCTGCTGCAGACCGACCAAGGCTAACTGTTCCAGGAGCAGCCCCAGAAACTGATCCGCCTGTTCGATACTTTCCAGGTAGGGCTCGGAGAAAAAACCAAAATGGACGCCCGCAATATTGGCTCCTTCGAGATAGAGAAAACAAAGATCCGGTTTTTCCCGCTGCAGATGCAGGGCCGCCTGTTCGGTCAACTCGCGGTCGACATTGCGAATCCCCTGACTATTGATGCACATCCCGGTGTGCAGACTGCCGAACGGGAAAAGCAGACGCAGGCGGTCGTTGGAATAAAATGCCGCACAGTTTTGCTGGCGGTAACGGAGCAGGGTGAATAGGGAGACCGCATGCGGAGAAACCACGGCAGTGCCGCTGTTGGTCACCATTCCGTGTTCCTCCGGCGGCAGCGAGGTGAACAGGGAGAGTAGTGCAGGCAGCGCCAGTTGCGGAGAAACGGGCAGCAACCCGCGGGAAAAAACGCCGTCTCGGGTCAACCTGTTGAAACAGCCCACATGAGCACAGGCAAGGGTATCGGCACGCAGGCCGTCGATGAAAACACAGAGCAGTTTGGACATAGACACTCTCCTGAAAAAAAGTTCAGCCGAAGCAGCGTGCCGCCGGCAGACGGCAGCAGGTGTTGGTCAAGCCTTGTACCTCTGTGCTGTTACGGGCCTGTTAGTCCTGCGTTATACATTGATCAGGAAGACAATGCGGTTTGCGGTCGGGGGGGCATACCGGGGTTCCTGATGCAATTGTAATGGTTTTGTAACCTGGGATTAAAACGTGCTGTCCATACTGCAGATACTGACTGATCGTACCTTTACCCTGAACCGGAGAAAAATCGTCATCACCTTTGCCAATCGATGTATATCCTATGCGCTACGCCATTTCTTTCACTCCTCCTGCCTCCTCCTCCCTTTGGCAACAGGGAAGCCGTTGGCTCGGCCGGGATGCCTACAACGGGCATTCCCTGCCGCAGCCACGGTTGCGCGGTATTGATCCGGAACGTCTTGCCACATTGACTCGGACACCGGGTCGTTACGGCTTCCATGCCGCCATTGTCCCCCCCTTTCGCCTGGCAGAGAATAGAAGCGAAGAAAAGCTCTTCGATGCGATGATTGATTTCGTCTCCCGCCAGCGGCCGGTGCCGGTGCCGGGTTTGGAGGTCGGTCTGCTCGATAATTTCTTCTGTTTGCGGCCGTTGCGGCATTCCCAGGCCGTGCAGACACTGGCTGGCCTGTGCGTCCGGTCCTTCGATTGTTGCCGCGCGCCGCTGACCCCAAGCGAAATGGCACGGAGCAAAGCAGCCATACTCAGCGGCCAGGAAAAGAAAAATCTGGAGATGTGGGGGTATCCCTATGTCTTTGAACAGTATCGTTTTCATTTTACCCTGACGGCGCGAGTCGCCGGGGGACAGGAACAGGAGGTGATATATTCTGCGCTCTCTGAATGCTTCAGTCCGCTGCTTCAAGATCCCCTGGTGATCGACGCACTGTGTTTGTTCATTGAACCCGATCCCGGCCAGCCCATGCGCTGTCTGCATCGGTTCCCTTTCGCTACCACCTCTTCCGGACCTGAGGCCAGTTTCGCCCATGACCAGCAGCGACCCGAAAAAAACCTTTATTCTGGATACCAATGTCATTCTGCATGATTCTTCGTGTATCGATACTTTTGCTGAACACGATCGAGCCGTTGGCCTACATCCGCGGCCGCAGCCTGGTGCAGATGTATATGATTGTCGACGAAGCCCAGAATCTGACCCCGCACGAGGTGAAAACGATTATTACCCGGGCCGGCGAGCAGACCAAAATCGTGTTTACCGGTGACATCAACCAGATTGTCCACCCCTACCTCGACAGCCAGTCCAACGGGTTGAGCCATCTGATCGAAAAAATGCAGGGTCAGGCAATCTACGCTCATATTACGCTGGAAAAAGGTGAACGTTCCGAGCTGGCCATGCTGGCCAGTGAGCTGTTATGAACCCTTCGCACCCTGGTGTATCCGTCTTCAGGGCCCTGGTCCCGTTCTGCCTGGCCCTGTTGCTCATGGCGGTCGTCAGTCCGGCATCACAGGAATTCCAGTACCGGGAGCGAACCGGTGCTGAAAGCCTGACCTTTCTCTGGCGGACGGAGCAGGGGCACGACGGGATAACGGTTACCGTGACCCAGGATCAGAAGAACGAATTCTACAGCAGTGTCTGCGCCCAGGACGGCTCAACCCTGTCCTGGCATCATATCCGCCGGCCGGACACCGATGTCCGTGCGGAACGGATCGGCAACCGCATTCAGTTCAGCGGTCGGTTCGGCGGCAAGGAGATCAAACGAAGCGAAACCATTGACCAGCGCCCCTGGTATCAGCCGCTGTCGTATTCGCTCCAGCGTTTGGTTGCCCGCGGACAGCAGGCGGCCACCTTCTGGACCATCCGTCCGGATACCCTGGACATACTTGCCATGCAGGCCAAACAATCCGAATGTGAAACCCTGGGGACGGGGAAGCAGGCGTTTACCGCCCGTAAGGTGGTGATCCGTCTGGACGGCCTTCTTTCCGGGATCTGGCATGCCGAATACTGGTTCCGTCTAAGCGATACGCTTTTTGTCCAGTACCGGGGAACCCATGGCCCTCCCGGTACGGCGGAAACAGCAATCCATCTGATCGATCCCTGATTTCGTCAGAAAAAACGGCTCAGTGGTTCATGGCCAGGTTACCGAGGAACTGTCGGGTGCAGGCTTCCCAGGAATAACCGGCGGCAAAGTCGCGGCAACGGGTACGGGAAACGTCCAGGGCCCGCAGGGCTGCTGCGTGGAGGTCCGTATCCAGGCAGCCGTTGACGCCTTCTCGAACGATATATTGGGGACCGGTCACCGGAAAAGCAGCCACCGGCACCCCGCAGGCCATGGCCTCCAGCAGTACCACACCGAAGGTGTCGGTCAGGCTGGGAAAGACAAAGACATCGGCGGCCGCGAGACTGGCCACCAGGTCTTTCCCTTGTTTGGCGCCGGTGAATCGAACTTTGGGATACTGACGGCACAGGGTGGTCAGGGACGGGCCATCGCCGATCACCAATTTTTCACCCGGGAGTTGCAGATCGAGGAAGGCGGGCAGGTTTTTTTCCGGCGCCACCCGGCCGACCGAGACAAACAGCGGCTCGGCATTTTTTGCTGTCGAAGGGGGTTGCGGGCAGAACACGGTCGTGTCGACTCCTCGGGACCAGGGAACCAGATGGGTAAAATTTTTAGCGGTTAGTTCCTCAATGATGGTCGGTGCTGCCATGGTCCGGCTGGCGGCTCGGTGGAAGCGGCGGATCAGTGCGTAGCTTATGGCAAGCGGCACCGGAGCGCGCAGACGCACATACTCGGGAAAGCGGGTGTGGTAGGAGGTGGTGAAAGCCAGGCCGAGCTTTTTGCACGCTGCTCTGGTGGTCCAGCCCATAGGGCCTTCGGTGGCGATATGCACCGCCGCCGGATCAAACGCTTTGAGTATCCGGGCAATGGTCGCCGGAGTGACCAGGGACAACCGAATCTCCGGATAGGTCGGGCAGGGCAGGGTATTGAACCGGTTTGGAGTGAGCAGCAGCAGGTCATGTCCCCAGGATTGCAGGGTTGCCGTGGTACGGCTCAGCGTGGTGACGACACCGTTAATTTGGGGATGCCAGGCATCGGTTGCGATACAGATCTTCATAATTTTTGACGGCAAGCGTCGCTTCCTGGGGTTGTTGATTGCGCCACTCGATGATACCGAGCCGCCCGGCATGATTTTCCGCCAGCGCGGTACAGCTTTCCACCCAGTCGCCGGAGTTGGTGTACAGCAGGTTTTCGATCTCCCGGATGCCGGCTTTGTGAATATGACCGCAGATCAGGCCGTCAACGTCATTGGTCAGGCCTTCCTGAACCACCACATCCTCAAACCGGCTCATGTAATTGACCGCAATTTTCACCTGATGCTTGATCCAGGCGGACAGGGACCGGTAGTCCTTGCCCACCGAGCGCCGGCCGATATTGAACCAACGGTTGCACACCAGCAGTATTTCGTACGCCGTGCTGCCGATGGAAGCCAGCCAGGGACTGTGCTGGACGACGGGATCGAACTTGTCGCCGTGAAGGACCAGATAGCGTCGACCGTCGGCGGTTTCGTGGATAATGGAGTTGCGGATTTCGATGTTGTTGAAGGTGCAGCCGTTGAATTTGCGGAGCATGTGATCGTGATTGCCGGGGAGGTACACTACCTTGGTACCGTTGGCCGCCTTGGCCAGCACGGCCTCGACGATGCGATCGTTGATGTGCGGCCAGTGCCATCGTTTCTGCGCCTGGAGCAGGTCAAAGATATCGCCCACCAGATACAGAAATTCCGATTCGGTTTGATGGAGAAAATCGAGCAGTTGTTCGGTTTGCAGGTTTTTGGTGCCCAGATGCAGGTCGGATATCCAGATGGACCGGAAATGGAGTTGCGGCATGTGTCCCTCCTTAAGCGAGAGCCGTTGGTCAAAGAACCCCTTGATATTCCAGCCAGGAGCGTCGTGGGCACCCTTGTCCGCGACCGATCCTTTGCTGTGAGTCCTTTCATTTGTGGTACCCACAGCCTATCTGCTTTTTGTTATCCTTTGATCAGGTTCCAATTTTTTTCCGGTTGGGAGAATGTTTTGCGCATGTTGGCGTAATCTTCCTGATCCGCTCAGATGCGGTCGCTGTGCACCTTAAAAGAGAGGGTGGCGCCGGTGACCATGCTGCGGCCAAACACGAAAAAAAGAAGGAGCCAGAAGAATTGCAGGACCAGCAGAAGCGAGGGGTTCAAGAGCAGTGAGAGTCCAGTGCCGATATCGGGAAGGGGGAGGGCCGGTTCGGGCAGGAGCAGGCTGAGTCCGGTGCCGAAAATGATCGCCAACAGCCCCATCTTCTGATAGGCCGATACAGCGGTGAAACCACGAAAATCAGCGCGGAGCATTTCGGAGAGAACCCGCCAGATCTGCGACACCAGCAGGCAGAGGAGAAAGGCGAAGTGATAGCGGCCCTGCAAAAAGAGCCAACTGGCCACCAGGGCGGTCGCTGTATAGAGCACGCAGGTCAATCCCTGCACCGGCACCAGCTTGACCCCGGCAAATCCCCCCTCGTACACGGCTTTTTTGGTGGCCCCGGAAAAAACAAAGGCCACCCGGTTCAACAGGCGTGCCGCCAGAGGGCCGCATTGATGGAGCGGTTTGCCGTAACAGCAGCCGAAACTGACACAGGCCAGCCGTCCCAGACCTTCACCGATGACATAACCGATACCGAGCGTCGCCAGGATGACCTGCATATGGAGGGTGGGAACACCGAGCAGCAAACAGCAGCCGTTGGCCAGGAGGATCACCAGCGGCGTTGCCACCAGGCCGCAGAAGAACGAACCGCCAATGGTGAAGGTGTAGTGTTTCTTTTCCACCAGCCGCGCCACCAGACGGGCCGCTGGCAGGCAGAGGCCGACAAGCAGCAGCAGCACGGCCAGTACCGGTACTAGACCCATGCCCGCAGCACCGCACAGAATAAGGATCAGGAGGAGGGCGATGGTGGCGGCAGTGGCGATCAGAAAACCGTACCAGGTGAAGTTGATGCCCTGCCACAGGTCGGCACTGGCCTTGCGCAGCGGCACGGTCAGCAGCATCTGATAGCGTTCGCCGGGTAGCAGACGCCAGCCGATAATGATGAAGAGGGCGAAAAACAGGGTGGCGGATAGGAGAAAAAGTGCTGCGTTCATACTAGTACTTCCTGAAAAGTGAGCGGCAAAAGGAGAGAGCCGGGAAGGAGGGAGCGACAGGCTTTGGTTTTTTCGTGGCAATGGTCGAACGGACCCGGACATCGGTTTCGACCAGCGGGCGGCCGAGCCCGGAAGAAAACCGGCTGTGCACATCCGAGCGGCGCACGTTGTGCTGCAGGTCCGCACTGAAGGTAATGGCGTTTTTTTGAAAAAGAAGGATGTCGGTGGAACTGCCGGGCCGGTACAGGCTTTTGGGCTGTCCCTTTGCCAGTCGCTGCCCTTTGACCACTGGCACCGGCTGGTCGTAACCGCTTGGCGAATAGCACTGGACGATATCGCCGATCATCAGCGCCACCACCTCGATCATGGCCACCAGGCCGATCCCTGAACCGCCATCCACATCCGTATCAATGATGGTTACCACCCGCCGGTTCTTGGCATGCAGGGAGGCGAGGGCCACCACCGCCCACGGGTTGCAGGAATGGTAGCGGCCGTCAAGTGCATAGATATCCACGACCTCGCCAGTTACCGGGACATGGTTGTAATGGTACTTGTCCGGGGTAAGGCGAAATACGGCCCAGTCGCCCTCGGTAAAAAAGCGGCACCAGGACGAATCCTCGCCCAGCAGTTCCGGGGCAGAAAAAAACTTATTCTTGATAAACAGCTCCGGGGTTTCCTGCAGACTGCCGATCAGGACCTTGGCGTCAGCCGGTGAGGCGATGGCTTCCGGGTCCGGGTCCATGGGGCGGCACTCCCAGTAGCGGATCTGCCGTTCAAAGACCTGCCGCGGGGTCGTGAAACAATGATGCGGAGCCACGCATTCTTTCCGGTCAATGCCCATCCGGGTGAGCAGTTGCAGGCCCCGTCGGTTGTCCAGGGGCAGGTTGAGATCGAAATGGACAAAGCCGAGCAGACCGGACATCTGTCGGGAGGTCAGGGCGCGGAACAAGCTGGGGGTGTGTTCGCGCAGACGGTTGTACAGCATGTCGATGGCGCGGTCGGCGATCAACTGTTCGCTGACGACAGCGCCGGTGTCGCGGCTGATATATTGATGTTCCATGGTGTCAGGCTTCCTCCTCCTGCCTGCCGGCATCTGTCCGCGATTGGCAATGGATGATCAGCAGAATCAGCAAAATCAGGATATGGATTTCCCGGCCCGATGCCTCGCCGGCCAGTACCCGGCTGCCGGTTTCCCGGATAAACAGCGTGGCCGGCCCCTTGCCGGTCAGGTGTTCCTTAAGTGCACCGATGGTCGGATCGGTGCACCGGTCCAGCTGCAGGCCGTCGTCAACCAGCGTTGCCAGACCGTTGGCGAGATGGAGTCGGCAGAGATCGGTGCGGTAATAGCGTTCCGCTGCCCGGTTAAAGGCCTGGGCCTCCACCTGCATGGGGTCGGCGGCCCGCCCATGGCTGCCCAGGATGGCGCTGGTCAGTTGCGCCGCCGCCGAAGGCAGGGTTCCGTTGAGTATGGCCTCTATCGTGTCGAGTTCGTCATCCGCGCCCTGAAGGCTGGGGATGGCGCTGCAGGAGCTGCGCAGCAACTGCAGGCAGGCCTTTTGATAGGCAGCTACCTCCAGGCGCACATAACCGCGGTACCGGCGACTGGGGCGTTGCCGTTCCACCAGTCCGATGATGCGCCGCAGGAGTTGATTGGTGGTGTTGGCGCGGACAAAGACCGTGGGAATGCCGATGGCGGCGGCAAAAAAAATCTGCCGCCGTTCACTTTCACCGCAGGGATCATCGGGGATATGGTGGTGGCCGATGGTTCCGTCGATCACCCACCGGTAGGCCAGAGAGGTGACGAGGGTCTGCAAGTTGACGGCCCGGGCAAAGGTTGTCTCCAGATCCGGGAACAGTGAGTAATGGCGGCCCTCGAATCCAGAAAAGCCGTAGGTTTCCAGGGCGCGCATGCGATAGGGCAGGTAGATGGCCATGCGGCTGTCAAAGACGCCCATGTCGGTCAGGTCCTGCTTGAGCCGATCCTGATTGCCGGGCATCCCGTCCAGGGCCGGATTGCCATCGACACTGTGCAGGGCCACCAGGTAGTCGATCAGCCGCACATCCGGCAGGTAGTCGCCGCGCAGGCGCAGCGCTCTGCTGGTCAGCCGGTCGAGCCACAGCGGTCCCACCGGCGTGAAGCTGTGGCCGCAGAAGCGCAGATCCGCCTTTTTTTTCCAGCGCCGCCACAGCATACGCAGATGGGTATAGTCCAGTTCGTGCGGCAGATAGCCGAGCACTTTTTCCGGATGAAAATCATTGAAGGCGAATCGATAAGGGGCGGCCGAGCAGGTGGTGACAAACAGCGGCAGGAAATGCTCGACGATCTTGATCACCAGGTCGCCGAAATATTTTTCAGAGCGAACGGCCCCCGTTCCCTGATGTTCCCGGTACAAGCGGCTGAGCATGCAGCTGCCCAGGGTGATATGGGTGCCGTTGTTGGCCAGCGATGTACTGGAGGTGTTGGGCAGCACCACCAGGTTGTTGATGATGATGCCCGCCTCTTTCAACTTTGCGATGGTGTTGAGCTGACTGCGCGACAGGGTGCGGTGGCACAATCCCATGTATGCCTTTTTCTCCTCGCCCCGCTGCCAACCGGACAGGCAGGGGTTAAGAAACAACTCCCGGTAAAACTGGTCGGAGATGAGGTCATTGAGCCGTTTTTGCCGGGCCGGAGGATTGGGCGCCAGGTACATCCGGCAGGTCTGCCCGTATTTTTTCAGGGAAAATGCATGGTTGGCATACTGGATAAGCAGTTGCAGCAGGAAAAAGCGGCGGCTGGTCTCCCGGGCGGCGCTGCGGCCGGGAAATTCCGCATCGGATCCCTTGCTGAGCGAAAAGGAGATCACTTCCGGCGAGCTGTTGTCACTGATCAAATGGTTCATCAATCGAATACCGGTCTGCTGCAGCACCGGGGCCACATCGTCTGCGTGGCCGATGGCCTGGGCCAGGGAGAGCTTGAGCAGATAGCTCACCGGGATTCGCAGCCAGTCCTCGCCCTCGCGGGAAATGAGAAATCGGTCGCTATCCCCGCGCAGCCGGCTGTCAGGGTTTTCCTTATCAGCTAACAGGTCATGAGCCAGGAGAGTGGCGGTGTAGTCTCCCAGCAGGCGTCGGGGAAAGCGGACCCAGGAGTTTTCCCAGATCCGATCCTGTTCGTCATTGAGGAAGCCCTTGAGGTCGGCGAGCACATGGGGAGAGAGATCGCCACGATCAGCCCGCAAGGTCAGATTTTTATAATAGTTGGATTCGATGATCGAAAGCGCCAGATCCACCGCTTCCTTTGTGCCTTCAACAGCCACCTGAAATTCATTTTCTACCCCCACTGTGGTATCGGCGGCGGTAAACGGCTGGTGCTCGGTATGCTGGAGGAATTGTCGCCGGAAACGTTCAGCCTGAAGCGCGACCTTGCTTCGGGTGTTTCCGGGATTGGCGGAAAGGAGGGGAATGGTCATGAAATCGCTGTACCTTGAAGAGATCCGTCTGGGAGATGCTGCAAACAGAGGAAGGATACAGAACGATTATTAGATTTCGGCCAGGGATCGATCAGTATTGCGTCAGCACATCAGCGGATCAGTAAGAGGGGGCACACGGGAAGGGCGGCCATGGCGATACAGCCGTCCGGTAGAGCAGAAGGGGTTGAAAGCGTCAGGATAACGGTCTGTAGCCGTCGAGAAACTGAGCGCCTACGCGGTTGTTGGCCACACTTTTAACGCGGATTTTTCGCTGCACCGTCGCACCGCCCAACGACCTGAATTTGATGCTGGCTTCCTGGCCTTTGCCGATGGAACGGCCGTACTGGGGCGGTGTGTTGAAACCGATCCCGCTGAGCGAGGTATCGCACAGATACACCGGGTACTGCCTGCCGTTTTGCAGGATGACCATTGCTTTGCCGCAGGTTGATTCCCGCACCGAAGAACGGTGGTTGAGCGTAAAGCGGGTGGACAAACCGCACACGCAGCGCACGGTTTTTTTACGAAGTCCCTGGGGCACCTCTATGTAGCGTTTTCTGCCGCATCGTTCGCAGATAACATGTATTCTGCCGCCCTTGACGGTGCAGGTTTGTGTTCGTCCGCTCATTGGCTGCCTCCCGTGCTCCGCTGGTTACAGGAAAAAAGGAAGTATGCTTACATACGTACTGACAGTTTGGTATTTGTCAAGTAAATGTTGCCTACAGCCTCCACCGATCCCAAGGTCTGCCCTGATCCTCGTTCCCTCCTGTTGTGCACTCTCCAATCCAGGTGATTTTTTTTATTCCGAATACTCGGCGCTTTCGTTTACCTGACGGACTGTTGACCAGAACGCCTGGATCACCGGATTTCCCAGAAATTTTTTGATCGTGCAGGCGCCGATGGTAAAGGGCGTGAGGTGCGGGCTGACCTCAAATATCCGCACCTGGTCCTGCAACGGGCTCTTCTCCAGCACCAATTGCGGCACTACGCCCACTCCGCACCCCAGGCTGACCATGGCCAACAGGGCCTCGTTGCCGGCAACTTCGGCGTAAATGTTGGGTATGATCCCTTTTTCCAGGAACCATCGGTCGATTCGGACCCGGCTGAGCCCCTGTTCTGCCAGGATCACCGGGGTGGTGTGCCAGTCCCGGCTGCCATCGCTGGGAGGAGGGGGAAAGCTGACCGGTTCGATGAAGACCAGCGGCGTCTGGGCCAATTCGATGAAGATGCTGTGGGGCGGCAGCTTTTCCGGCAGGGCGGCAATGGTTATCTCCGCCTCCCGGTCGCGCAGTTTGTTCAGCGCCTCGGCAGCGTCTCCGGTCTGCAGTTTGATCTGCACCCCGGGGTGGGCATGGCGAAAGACGCTGAGCACGCGCGGCAGGATGGAGGTGGCGGCAGTCACCGAGCAGTAGAGGGAAATCTCGCCGCGCAGCTCGTCGTCGGCCGCCAGCTCCCCTTGCAGCGCCTGCCAGCGCTGTTCCGCTTCCTCGGCATAGCGCCGGAAAATCACCCCGGCAGGAGTCAGGGCGACCCGGCGGTTGTCGCGGGAAAAAAGCTGTTTGCCCAGTTCTTCCTCGATGCGCTGAATGGTGCGGGTCAGGGCCGAAGGGGTGAGATTGCAGGCTCTGCTGGTGCGGCCAAAGTGCAGCGAATGGGCCAGGTGATTGAATATTTTGAGGGCGCGTATATCCATAAAGGTGCGGAAAATGAGTGAGATCTATGGTATGAGGCGGTGCGGCGATCATTGTGGAGCAGTGTTGCGAATTGTGCAACAATGAATTGCAAATAATTCACTTTCCGCAATAAAAATATAGGGTATGGTACACCTCCATCCCGTTACAATCAAACAGCAAGAGAGAGGATACAACTATGGGACAAAACTATTTTAATACGTTGCCGCTGCGCCTGCAGCTGGAAGAGCTGGGCAAATGCCGTTTCATGGATGCTTCGGAATTCGAGGGCGTCGGTAAACTCAAGGGCAGGAAAATCGTCATCATCGGCTGCGGCGCCCAGGGACTGCATCAGGGCCTCAACCTCCGCGACTCCGGGCTCGATGTCAGCTATGCCCTGCGCGATGCGGCAATCACCGAACAGCGTCAGTCCTGGAAAAACGCCACCGCCAACGGGTTCACCGTGGGCAACTATGCGCAGCTGATTCCCACCGCCGATTTAGTCATCAACCTCACCCCGGACAAACAGCATTCCAAGGTGGTCGCCGCGGTTATGCCGTTGATGAAAGAGGGAGCCTGCCTCTCCTATTCCCACGGCTTCAACATCGTCGAGGAAGGGATGCAGATCCGTCAGGACCTGACCGTGATCATGGTCGCCCCCAAATCCCCAGGAACCGAGGTTCGCGAAGAGTACAAGCGCGGCTTCGGTGTCCCGACCCTGATTGCCGTCCACCGGGAGAACGACCCCAAGGGCGAAGGCTGGGATATTGCCAAGGCCTATGCCTGCGGCACCGGTGCCGATCGCGCCGGTGTGCTCCAGTCCTCTTTTGTCGCCGAGGTCAAATCCGATCTCATGGGCGAGCAGACCATCCTCTGCGGCATGCTGCAGGCCGGTTCGCTGCTTTGTTTTGACAAGATGATTGCCGAGGGCATTGAATCCGGCTATGCCTCCAAGCTGATCCAGTATGGCTGGGAGACCATCACCGAGGCCCTCAAGCACGGCGGCATCACCAATATGATGGACCGGCTGTCCAATCCGGCGAAAATCCGCGCCTATTATCTTTCCGAGGAGATCAAGGAAATTCTCAAGCCGCTTTTTGAAAAGCATATGGACGATATCATGTCCGGCGAATTCTCCCGGACCATGATGGAAGACTGGGCCAACGATGATGCCAATCTGCTCAGCTGGCGGGCGCAGACGGCGGAAACAGCTTTTGAGAAGGCCGGATCCACCGAGGCCGAGATTCCGGAGCAGGAATATTTCGATCACGGCATCCTGATGATCGCCATGGTCAAAGCCGGTGTCGAGCTGGCCTTTGACACCATGGTCGCCGCCGGCATCAAAGAAGAATCCGCCTACTACGAGTCCCTGCACGAGGTGCCGCTCATCGCCAACACCATCGCGCGGAAAAAGCTCTACGAGATGAACGTGGTCATCTCCGACACCGCCGAGTACGGCTGCTATCTGTTCGCCCACAAGGCCGTGCCGATGCTGGCTGACTTCATGAAGGATATCGGGTCCAATGTCATCGGCAAGGGCCTGGACGTGAAGGACAACTCGGTGGACAATATCGAGCTGATCGGCATTAACGCCGAAATCCGCTACACCGTGGTTGAGCAGGTCGGCGAGGAACTTCGTTCCCACATGAGCGCCATGAAACAGATCATCTGATCCGATCCCGCCGTACCCATCGGCCCTGTGCCGGTGTCCGCTTCCCCCCTGCGCCTGTTTGGCACAGGGGGGTTTTTTGTTCAGCAGCTCCCGTATCGGGCGCAGTCGGAGTCGCTGCAGCTTTGTTCGACCCTGCTCAGGAAGCGGGCTGTCGGGCAGCGCCCTTTTGCACGAAGGTGCGGGCATGTTCCACGATCAGATAGAGACAGGGCACCAGAATCAGGGTGATCACGGTGGCAAAGAGGACACCGAACCCCAGGGATATAGCCATGGGGATAATGAACCGGGCCTGCCTGGAGGTCTCGAAGATCATCGGGGCCAGGCCGAAGAAGGTCGTCAGGGTGGTCAGAATCACCGGCCTGAAACGACGCAGGGCGGCCAGCGTGATTGCCGCGTGCGGATCGATGCCTTCCCGTCTGCGTTTATTGGCGTAATCGACCAGCACCAGTGAGTCATTGACCACGATACCGGAGAGGGCGACGATGCCCATCATGCTCATCAGGCTCAGATTGTAGCCCATGAGAATATGGCCGAGTACCGCACCGACAATGCCGAATGGAATGGCTATCATCACGATGATCGGCTGGCTGTAGCTGCGGAAGGGCACAGCCAGCAGGAAATAGATGGAAATCAGGGAAAAGGCGAATCCCTGAAAGAGGCCCTGCATGCTTTCTTTCCGGTCCGCTTCTCGCCCTTCGTACCCGTAGGTGAGTCCGGGAAACGCCTGCACAAGCTCCGGCAAAATCGTGGCGTTGAGCGCGGCCGTGATGATTGCTGTTTCCCCGATGGGGTCCACATCGGCCTCGACCAGAACGGTCCGGCGGCCATCTCTTCTATTGATGCTGGTGTAGGCGCGGCCGCGCTCCACCGTGGCGATATCTGAAAGGGGGACAAAGGTGCCGGCCGGGGTGGTAATCAGCATGCTCTCGATATCGAAGACGCTGAGCCGCTGTTGTTCAGGCAGCTGCACCCGCACGGTAATCTCGTTGGATCCCCGTTGCTGTTTCAAGGCGATGGCGCCCTGGAAACTGTCACGTACCTGCCTGCCGACTTCCGTGGCGGTGAGGCCGAGGCTGCGGCCGCGTTCGTTGATGGTGAAATTGAATTGCGGTTTTCCCGTGGTGTAGCCATCATCGATATCCTTGACGTTGGGAAAATCTTCCAACTGTGCTGCCAGCATGCTGCTGGCCCTGTCGAGGACGTCGATATCCCGATGGCTCAGTTCAACAGAGATGGAAGAACCGCTTCCCGGACCGCCCCGGTCCGATTCAAAAACCGAGGACTGCAGACCGACAATGGTACCCACTTCATCCCGCCAGAGTTTGGTGACCTCCTGGGTGCTGAGCGGGCGGATTTCGGGCGGGGTAAGGTAGGCGTTCACCTCGACTGTATTTTCGTTGATCAGTGAGGAGATACCTTCGACCAGCTGGTCCCCTCCATGCTGCTCCCGTACCCGCTCCATGGCGTTGACGATCTGGGCGCGAACCTGGGAAACCAGGGCGTAGGGGCTGCCGTAGGGAAGGGTGGCGGTGACCACTGACCGGTCTGATTCAATGCGCGGCATGAGAATCATGCTGATTCTGCCGCTGAACACATAGCCGAAGGTGATCAACAGAATAGCGATAAGCAGTGCTACGGTCATGAATTTTACGTGCAGGACCAGTTCGAGCAGCCTGCCGTAGATATTCTCGACAAACCAGTTGAATTTTTTGCCGAACGCCTGCTGCAGCCCACCGAGCAGGCGAAACACCGGCCCCCCGGAACGGGGATTGCTGTGGGCAAGATGGCTGGGAAGGATCAGCAGGGACTCCAGCCAGGAGATGAGAAACACGGTGATGACCACCAGCGGAATCACCTTCCACACCTTGCCCATGGTTCCGGGAACAAACAGCATGGGCATGAAGGCCACAATATTGGTGAGAATGGAGAACGCAATAGGATTGGCTACGTCTTTGGCGCCTTCGATGGCGGCCTCGACGAAGTTCAAGCCCTGCTGACGGTATTCATAGATATTTTCGCCGGCAATAATGGCATCATCGACAACAATGCCGAGGGCCACAATAAAGGCAAACAGCGAGATCATATTGATGGATACCCCCATCAAGGGGAGAAACAAGAGGCCGCCGAGAAACGAGATCGGGATACCCATGGTGACCCAGAAGGCCAGCTTCAGCTCGAGAAAAATTCCCAGCAGCACCAGCACCAGCACCAGGCCGAAAAAGGCGTTTTTCAGCAGCAGTTCCAGACGCTGTTTATAGATATTTGAGTAGTCACTGGTGATTTTCCAGCTGATGCCCGGCGGCAGATCCGCCTCGATATCGGCCATGGCCTCGCGGGTGGCATCCGAGACGCCGATGGGGGTCTGTTTGCCGATGCGGTACACCTGGAGCGTCAAGGAGCGCTGCCGTTCGTAGGTAGCCTCCCGGCTGGAACTCTCGAACCCTTCCCTGACTTGGGCCAGGTCTTCGAGATAGACGGTGGTGCCGCTGCTGGTGGTGACGATGGGGATGCGGGCAAATTCACGCGCCCAGTCACTCCGGTTATCAATCCTGAGCAGTATCTCGCCGCCCGTGGTTTCGAGCTTGCCGCCCGGAACCTGCACGGATGACTGCCGGATAATGGTGGCGACCTGGGAAAGGGTGAGGCCATGCATACGCAGCTTTTCCATGGGGATTTCAACCAGTACCTCGAAATCCCTGGCCCCGCCGATGTCTATCTGGGTGATGCCCTTGGATTGCAGCAGCCGGTCCCTGACCTGCTCCACCACTTCCCGAAGGGTCCGTTCCGAGACGTTGCCGAATACATTGATTCTGAGCACCTGCCGCTGGCGCGAGGCTATGGCGACGACCGGATCCTCGGCATCATCGGGGAAGGTGGTAATGCGATCGATCTCCTGCTGGATGTCCTGCAGCACGGTCTGCGGATCGGCATCTTCAAGCAATTCGACGTAGACGCCGCCGCCGCCCTCAGCCGCTGTGGAGGTTATCTCCTTGATGCCCTCAATCCCTTCGATGGCGTCCTCAATCGCCAGAACAATGCCCTTTTCGACTTCTTCGGGGCTTGATCCCGGATACGAGACCTCAATGTTTACCTGGTCCAGGGCAAATTCCGGAAAGACTTCCTGTTTGATCTTGGTGGTCATGAAGAACCCGCCAAGAATGAGAAACAGCATGAGCAGGTTCGGGGTGACCCGGTTGAAAACCATCCAGCTGATGGGCCCGCTTGCACGGGAGGTCAATTTATTCAGCACGGCGCACTCCCTCAGCGGTTTGCCTTGCCGGGTCTTTTCCGGTGCTGGTCAGGTTGTTCGTTGCATCGTCGGCCAGGCGAAGCGGAATGCCGGCAATAGGAGAGGCCAGTGAAGAGATGACCAGGCGCTCGCCGTCGGTAACACCGTCACGGACAATAACCTGGTGACGGTTGCGAAAGACGATGTCCACCGTGCGGATGGCCAATCGGTCCTCTTCGTCCATCAGCCAGATCGTGTTCCCTTCATGGAGGTTGGAACGATCGATACTGATACCCGAAGCAATGCCGGTCCCTTCGATTTCCGCCCGGACATAGGAACCGAGCAGCAATCTGGGTTTTCCGCTATTTTCAGGTTTTCGGCAGAGCGGGTCGTCAATCTCCACCAGCAGCTGGGCCATGCGCCCCTGGGTTTCAAGCGAGGCCGCCAAGCGGATGACACGTCCCATCCGGATGTGCTCCGGTCCATTGCCCCCCTGGGTGAATACCCGGACCGTTGAGCCCGCTTCGTTGCTGCTGCTGGGAATGGATACCCATTGCAGCTGTTCGACCGGAATGGAAAGACGGAGCCAGAATGCATCCGTGCCGACAAGACGGGCCAACACTGTCGACTCGGTAACCTTGGCACCTGTATTGACACTGCGTGATTCGACAACGCTGTTGAAGGGCGTCTGTATTTCCGTGCGGGAAAGATCGAGCCGTGCCTGAGCCAGTCGTGCCTGAGCAAAGGTCTGCGAGGCCTTCAGCTTGTCGAGCTGTGGTTGGCGCAGGATGAGGGCCCGCTCTTCGGGGC
>JBFJXW010000003.1:0-69758 GCA_041622895.1 Desulfobulbus sp.
ACCAATACCCGTGACCCGGAAAGTAGAAAAAAATTACTGCTGTCCTCTCAAGAATTGCTCCAGGGCATTCTGATCAAATATCCGCAATCGGGACTCAATGACAAGGTGCAACGGAATCTGAGCCGTATCCAGGAAGAATTGAACGTCATAGCCCCGGCGTCGGCAGGCGGCGCGTATGTGCCTCCGGGCAGTTGAGCGTTTGGCGAAATAGTCGGAGTATCTGTTGCATACAGCGGACAGTGTATGCAGTATATTTTAAATCTTTATGATTGGAAGTTGGGCAACGACGATTCGAGCTATCCCTTATTGGCACACCAATAAGGGATAGCAACATGTTCAGGCACTATGAGAACGCAGTTGTCCTGGAAATCCAACGTGGAATGACTACTCGTTACGCCGCTCACTGAAAAGTGGGATTACCTCGATCGCTATTTAAACGATATTTTTTCTCCTGCTCGCTGGACAGTGTCGGTTGGATACGCTGACGTTCTTTACTGTCAAGGGCACCTCTGTTGCAACATCGCTGCTTTTGAAATGAGAGGAAGAATTTTTCCAGACCGTTGACAAAGAGGCGCAGGTCGCTTACTTCTGTGGCACCTTCAACCTTGGAAGGGAAATTCTTTTAGGAAGAAGAATGCATGCGGAGGTGCACGAAATGAGCACAATAACATCGAGAAATATTGATTTTGGTGCGGGTGAACTGCACTGTCTGGAAACCGGCGATCCTGCGGGACGTCTCGTTATTCTGCTGCACGGCATGAAGTTTCAGGCAGAAACGTGGCGGGGTCTTGGCACGCTTGATTTTCTTGCCGGGCAGGGGCTGCATGTTGTTGCCGTTGACATGCCGGGTTTTGGTAAAAGTGCGGCCTGCGAGATGGAACCGGTTGCGGTGTTGCATCGTGTCTTTGCGCAGTTGGGACATGAGTCTGCGGTGCTTATCGGTCCTTCCATGGGGGGGCGCACTGCCCTGGAATTTGCTATCCACTCTCCGCAACAAATAGCTGGTCTGGTTCTGGTTGGAGCTGTCGGGGTGGAGGAGAATCGTGACAACCTGGCCAAAATCACGGCGCCGACCCTGGTGCTCTGGGGCACCGAAGATCAGGTATCACCCTTGACGAACAGTGATATCCTGCTTGAAGAAATATCCAACAGCACCCGGGAGCTGTATCCTGGTGCCCCGCATCCTTGCTATCTTGACCAGCCGGATCGCTGGCATGCGAGCCTGCAGTTTTTTTTCACTACTCTCACCGACTGAAGGCTACTAGTATATTCATGGGAAAAACTCTGATCATTGCCGAAAAGCCAAGCGTCGCCGCTGACATCGTCAAGGCGCTTCCTGGGAAATTTACTAAAACCAAGACCCATTTTGAAAGCGACGACCACATCGTTTCCTTCGCCATCGGCCACCTGGTTACCATCGCTTATCCCGAGGAAATCAATCCGGACCTGCACAAATGGACGCTTGACAACCTGCCCATCCTGCCCGAAGAGTTTCCCTTGGCAGTGCTCCCGGGGACTAAAGCACAATTTAACGCCTTGAATAAACTGATCCGCCGGCGAGATGTTGACGTAATCGTCAACGGTTGTGATGCCGGTCGCGAAGGCGAGCTTATTTTTAAATATATCCTTAAGCAGTCCTCCAATCGCACCGTGGACAACAAGGTGATACAGCGGTTGTGGCTGCAATCGATGACTTTGGATGCCATTCGCGAAGGGCTGAAAAAGCTACGGGACAACCAGGAAATGTTGCCGCTTGAGGACACGGCGCTTTGCCGCTCCGAAGCGGACTGGCTGATCGGCATCAACGCCACCAGGGCGCTGACCTGTTACAATTCTCGTTTTGGAGGATTTCGCAAGACTCCCTGCGGACGGGTGCAGACCCCGACCCTATCGCTTTTAGTGAAGCGGGAGAATGAACGGCGCGAGTTTGTTGCTACCACCTATTGGGAATTGCATGCCGCGTTCAATTGTGGCCAGGTCCGCTATGAAGGGGTTTGGATCGACCCCGATTTTGCCAAGGACGAGGAACAGGCGCATGGCCGTCGCAACCGGATATGGGAAGGGCAGCGAGCTGCCGCCATTGTCGATCTTTGTCTCGGCAAACCGGCCAAAGTAGAGGAAACCAGTAAAAAATCAACCAAGGGTGCGCCACCCCTGTATGACCTTACCTTGCTGCAACGGGAGGCGAACAGCCGCTTCGGTTTTTCGGCGAAAAATACCCTGGCCCTGGCCCAAGCCCTGTACGAACGGCATAAACTGATTACTTATCCGCGCACCGACAGCCGTTGTCTGCCGGAGGATTACCTGCCGACCGTGGAGCAGGTCGTGAACCGGCAGCAGGAATGGCAGTACGGCAGGTTCGCCGCCGAAGCCCTTGATAAAAAATATCTGAAAAAAGATAAGCGAATTTTCAATAACAAAAAGATCTCGGACCATTTCGCCATCATTCCCACCAGCGGTCTGCCCAAAACGCTGTCCGAGCCCGAACTGAAGATCTATCAGATGATTGTTCAGCGTTTTCTTGCCGTGTTTTTTCCGGCAGCGGTGTATCATAATACCCGGCGGCTTTCGGTGGTGGAAGGGGAGACCTTTCTCACTGAAGGGAAAATCCTGGTGGAGCCTGGCTGGAAAGCGATCTACGGGGCAAGCAGCGAAGAGGACGGCGAAAAAGAACTGCAGGCTCTGCCCCCCGATACAGCCATTCTCTGCGATACCATCGACAAGCAGGAGCACCAGACCAAACCACCGCCGCGGTTCAACGAGGCAACCCTGCTCTCGGCCATGGAAAATTCCGGCAAACTGGTCGAGGATGAAGAGCTTGCCGAGGCCATGAAAGAGCGGGGTTTGGGAACGCCTGCAACCAGAGCTGCGATCATCGAAAAATTGATCAATGATAAATACATCGTCCGTGAGCAGCGTGATCTTGTGCCCACGGGCAAGGCCGTTGAGCTTCTTTCTCTGCTGGAAGCCCGTCATATCGATGTACTGGCTTCGCCGGAGTTAACCGGTGAGTGGGAGTATAAGCTCAATCAAATTCTGAAAGGATCCATGACCCGGACGCAGTTCATGAAGGAAATCCGGGACATGACCAGTACCATCGTCGACAAGGTCAAGCAGGGGGGCGGTTCGGAACGAAAGGAAGCTAAATTCTCGCCGGTTGGTGACCTCCAGTTTTTTGAAACTGCGTCCGCCTTTGAGTCTGCTGACAAGAAACTGATCATCCGTAAAGTGCTCGGCGGGCGAGTCATGGATGAACACGAGATCGTTGCCTTGATTGAAGGCAAGACTCTGGGGCCTTTCGATGATTTTCGTTCCAAGAAAGGAAAACCGTTTACCGCTTCGGTGCGGATTACCAACTCCAAGGTAGAGTTTCTCTTTACCGATTCCACTGCCGAATTGGACATGGATGAGATCCGGAGCCATGAACCGCTCGGCATGTCACCTATTGATCAAACAAAGGTTTATGAAACGCCGGCTGGATTTTTATCGGAGTCGGCCCTGGAGGGCGACCAGAAAAAGGGGTTGCGAATCTCCAAGGTAATATTGGGACGCCGGCTGGACCGGGACCACATCATCCAATTGCTGAATGATGGTCGGACGGAATTGATCACCGGATTTATCTCCAAGAAAAAGAGACCGTTTGACGCCTTTTTAGTGCTGGATGGCAAAGGGAAACTCAGTTTTGAATTCCCCCCCAGGGGGAAAAAAAGGGCGGACAAAGACGCCAATAACGGCTGATTGCAACGCCCGGCCTCGGAACATGGAATTCCGGGATACGGCTCGATTTGCGACGGACAAAATTATAGACTGTCATTACATTACACTACATGAAACATTTAAAGAAAAATTACGCGGAAAAAGAGGGAAGGGAACTGGCGGCTGTATGCACCCGTGTTGCCCTGGAAACTAAAGCAGAGGATTTGGTAGTGCTTGATGTGCGCGGCCTGGCCTCTTTTACTGATTATTTTGTGATCATGAGCGGTCGGTCCACCCGTCATGTTCAGGGGTTGGCCGAAGCAATCGGGGCGGAACTGAGCGCCAAGCGTGTCACCAGCAAGCACAGCGAAGGTATGCATGAAGGGCTGTGGGTGCTGCTTGATTTCGGAGATGTAGTGGTACACGTTTTTTATCATGAAAGCCGCAGTTTCTACGATCTGGAAGGGTTGTGGCACGATGCTCCGAAAATTGATCCCCAAGAGCTGCTGGCCGCTGTACCGCAGGAATAATCGAAAAGGAGAACTGAAATGCCTGCTCCTGTTCCCATAATTCTTACCATCCTTGACGGCTGGGGGGTTGGCGAGCCCACCGATACCAACGCAGTTTTTGTCGCTGACACCCCGAATATGGATCGCTTGAGTCGCGAATTTCCCCAAACCACCCTTACCGCTCATAACGGCATGGTCGGCCTGCCCGAAGGCCAGATGGGCAACTCCGAGGTCGGGCACCTCAATATCGGTGCCGGACGTATTGTCTATCAGGACTATACCCGTATCAACCGGGCTGTGGAGCTGGGCGAATTTGCCGCCAACCCTGTGCTCGTCAACGTGATGGAGAAAGTTAAGGCAACGGGGTCCAGTCTGCACCTCTGCGGCCTGGTTTCCGATGGGGGGGTTCATTCTCATTTGCGCCACCTGATCGCCTTGATTGAACTTGCCGCGGCTCAGGGCGTGGAGCAAGTTTGGGTGCATTGCTTCATGGACGGCCGTGATACCGCGCCCCAAAGCGGAGTCGGTTTCATGGAGGAATTGATCGCAGCCACAGCTCGTATCGGACACGGCCGGGTGGCTACTGTATCCGGTCGTTACTGGGCTATGGACCGTGACAAACGATGGGACCGGGTGCATAAGGCCTGGGATGCCTTGGTCTCCGGTCAAGGGCCCACGGCTGCGGATCCCGTGCAAGCGGTGCGTGATGCTTACCGCAACGGCGAAACCGATGAGTTCATCACCCCGACCGTGCTGGTCGATGACAACGGGGCGCCGTTGGGCACGATTACGGATAATGATGCTGTTATCTTTTTCAACTTTCGCGCCGATCGGGTCAGAGAGCTTTGTCACGCCTTTGGTGACGAGCAGTTCACTGGATTTGATGTCGGTGACCGGCCTCAGTTGCTGCAACTGGTAACCATGACTGAATATGAGGCGGACTTTACCTTTCCGGTAGTTTTCCCGCCGGTAACACTCTCCCGTATTCTTGGAGAGGAGGTCAGTCGCCATGGCCGCCATCAACTGCGGATCGCTGAAACGGAAAAGTATGCCCATGTCACCTACTTCTTCAATGGCGGTAACGAGGTGCCCTTTGCCGGTGAAGACCGAATACTGATCAATTCGCCGCGGGATGTGGCGACTTACGACCTCAAACCCCAGATGAGCGCAGTGGAGGTAACCGACCGGCTGCTGCAGGTGCTGACCGAGCAAGAAGATGCCGGAACACCCTATCATCTGGTGATTCTCAATTTTGCCAACGGCGACATGGTTGGCCATTCCGGAGTGATGGCGGCGGCTGTTGCTGCCTGTGAAACAGTGGACCGTTGTGTCGGCCGCATCCAAAAGTTTGTCAGGGACCGAGGTGGCATCATGCTGATCACCGCTGATCATGGCAATGCCGAGATGATGGTTGATCCGCACACTGGCGAACCCTTCACCGCGCATACCCTGAACCCGGTGCCTTTTCTTCTGGTCGCCGAGGGCTACCAGAACAGACAATTACGCAGCGGTGGGGCGCTTCAGGATATCGCACCGACCATACTGAGCCTGATGGAACTGCCGATCCCCGCCGAGATGGAAGGGGAAAGCCTGCTGGTTCCGCTGGCCTGAGTTACCGCCTAGATTAACAACACGTTTATTCGAAAGGAAATATTGTATGCGCTATATCAGTACACGGGGCGGAATCGAACCCTTGGGCTTTCAGGATGCGGTGATGATGGGGCTTGCCAGGGATGGGGGCTTGCTGTTGCCGGAGACCTTGCCGACCATTGGTGCTGCAGTCCTCGACAGCTGGCAGCATTTGCCGTACCAGTATCTGGCTCGCGAAATCCTGTCGCTTTTTATTGATGATATTTCGGCCAACGATCTTGAGGAACTGATTGAGCGGTCCTATGCCGGTTTTGCCCATCCCCAGGTAACCCCGCTGCGTAAAGAGGGTGAGGTCTATATCCTCGAACTCTTCCATGGGCCGACACTGGCCTTCAAGGATGTGGCCCTGCAGCTGCTCGGCAATCTGTTTGAGTATGTACTGGCGCGATCCGGCGGCTTCATGAACATCCTCGGGGCCACCTCGGGCGACACCGGCAGCGCCGCCATTGCCGGAGTGCGTGGCAAAAACAATATCAATATTTTCATCCTCCATCCGCACGGTCGCACCAGCCCTATCCAGGCGCTACAGATGACCACGGTTCTTGACCCCAATGTCTTTAATATTGCGGTTCGGGGTACCTTTGACGATGCGCAGGCAATCGTCAAGGGGATTTTTAACGACCTGTCCTTCCGGGATACCTATCGGCTGGGCGCGGTTAATTCGATCAACTGGGCACGGGTGCTGGCCCAGGTGGTCTATTATGTGTATGCCTACCTGAAATTACGTAAAATCGGTAACAAAAATGTCGATTTCTCCGTGCCCACCGGCAATTTTGGTGATATTTTCGCCGGCTATATAGCCAGGAAATTGCTGCCTGCCGGTTGTATCAACACCCTGATTCTGGCCACCAATGCCAATGACCTGTTGACCCGTTTCGTCACTCAGGGGGATTACTCCCGGGGCCAAGTCATCGCCACCAGCAGTCCGTCGATGGATATTCAGATTGCCTCCAACTTTGAGCGGTATCTCTACTATCTTCGTGGAGAGAATGGTGCGCAGGTACGACGGGATATGGAAGGGTTTGCCGCTAGTGGCAGGCTTGATCTTTCCCTTTTCAAAGAGCAGGTGGCGCAAGATTTTCGATCTTATTCGGTTTCCGAGGAAGAAACCATAGCCACCATCGGTGATTTCCATGGTCGATACGGCTACCTGCTCGATCCGCATACGGCGGTCGGCGTCAAGGCTGCGTTGGAACTTCGTGATCCGCAGCGGCCGGTTATTTGTCTGGCCACGGCCCATCCTGCCAAATTCGGAGCTGCCGTTACTCGGGCTATTGGCAGTGAGCCGCCTCTGCCGCCTTCTCTTGCCGATTTGAACACTAAGAAAAGTCGTTGTGTCGTTCTCGATGCGGAAAATGCTATCATCAAGGAGTTCGTTGCCCAAAACGCTCTACAGTGATCAGCAGAATCTCCGCGGGAGGTGAACCATGATTGATAACATACAGCATCAGAAGCAGGTTGAAGCAGCTGTGGCTTATCTCCGCGATTGTATTTCGGAACCGCCGGAGGTGTTGATTCAGCTGGGCACCGGTCTGGGAGAATTAGCCAAGGCCATGCAGTCAGCCCGTACCTTTGCCTACGAGGAAATCCCCCATTTTCCCCGTTCCACCGTGACCAGCCATGCCGGTAATCTGGTGATCGGCCGTCTTGCCGGTAAAAGAACAGCTATCCTTCAGGGACGTTTTCATTATTACGAGGGTTATTCGACTCGCGAAGTAACCTTCCCTATCCGGGTGCTTGCTCTTCTCGGAGTCAATACAGCGATTATTACCAACGCCAGCGGAGGATTGAATCCGGCATATCGTCCTGGTACCATCATGATTTTTGCCGATCACATCAATCAGTTGGGAGATAATCCGCTGCGCGGCCCTAACATCGATGCCTGGGGTGATCGGTTCCCCGACCTTTCGACTCCTTATGATGAAGGGCTTCGGAAACAGGCCCTGATGGTGGCTGAGAGGCTGGGGCTTTCGGAAGTGGAGTGCGGCACCTATGTCTGCATTCCTGGACCGAGCCTGGAGACACCGGCTGAAACGCGGTATCTACGGATGATCGGTGCTGATGCCGTTGGTATGTCGTCGGTGCCGGAAATCCTTGTTGCCCTTCATGGGGGATTACGAGTATTAGGACTTTCGGTGGTCGCTAATGTTAATAATCCAGATAAGTTGCAGCCAGTACGCATTGACGATATTATCAAAGCCGCGCGCAAAGCCGAGCCCCGTTTACAGCAATTGATCATCAACATCCTGTCGGAACTGAAATAATGGGCAATTCTAAGGCGGATTTGATTCTCACAGGTCAGTACCTGCTGACCATGGATACCGAACAGACCCTGATCGAAAAGGGCGGCATTGCTATTGGTGGTGATACCATCCTGGCCGTCGGCAAAGGAAGCGATTTGCTGGAGCAATTCCCCGGAGCCACTGTCCTTGCTGAACCGTACGGCCTGATCATGCCCGGTTTGATCAATGTCCACACGCATGCTGCAATGGCCCTTTTCCGCGGCCTGGCCGATGATCTTCCTCTTATGCAATGGCTGCAGGAATATATTTTTCCGGTGGAGGCTACCCTCACCGGCGAGGTAGTCTATCAGGCAACTCTGTTGTCGCTCTGCGAGATGATCAAATCGGGCACGACCTCGTTTTGTGATATGTACCTTTTTGCCGCAGACGTGGCTCGAGCGGTGGAACAATCAGGGATGCGTGCCTGGCTGGGTGAGGTATTGTACGATTTTCCCTCGCCGAATTACGGGGAACTCGAAAACGGCTTTACGTATACCCGGGATTTGCTGGAAAGCTATCGCAACCATCCGCTCATCACCGTTACCTTGGATCCGCATGCGGTCTATACCTGCTCACCAGAATTGTTGACCCGCCTCGGGGCCATGGCTAAAGAACAGGGGACCCTTTTGGTCATCCATCTGTCGGAAAACGAGGAAGAGGTCCGGGCCTGCCGGGAGCGCTACGGCCGCACACCGGTAATGCACCTCGAGGCTTTGGGGTTGCTTGGCCCGCATGTCGTGGCCGACCATTGCGTCATGCTGACCGATGCCGAGATTGCGCTTTTGGCTGAACGGGACGTTAAAGTGGCGCATTGCCCTGAATCGAATTTGAAACTGGCTTCGGGGATTGCGCCGGTGGTACAGATGCTGAAGGCGGGTATCACTGTGGGCATCGGCACCGACGGGAGTGCTTCCAATAACGATGTCGATATGTTCGGTGAGATGAATACTGCAGCCAAAATCCACAAGGTCGACCGTATGGACCCAACCGTCATGAGTGCCGCCACCGCCGTGCATGCGGCCACTCTCGGAGGGGCTCGGGTTCTGGGTGCCGAAAAATCCATCGGCAGTCTGGAGGCAGGAAAAAAAGCCGATTGCATTGTTCTGGATCTCAATCAGCCGCACTTGACACCAATCTATCATCCAACTTCTCATCTGGTCTACGCTGCCCGTGGCAGCGATGTGATCCATTCGATAATCAACGGCCAGTTGGTCATGCAGAACCGACGATTGCTCACCCTGGATGAATCGGCAATCCTTGCCCGCATCGGGGAGATTGGTGCCGGCTTGACCCCTCGTCGCAATGGCGGTTGACAGGTTGTCCGGCGAAGTGCTATGATCAGCTGCTTCTTATACTCATTGTTAATTCTTTACGAGGTGTCACCATGTTCGGACTCGGAATGCCTGAACTAATTATCATTTTAGTCATTATCGTCATTATATTCGGGGCGGGGAAGTTGCCGGAAATCGGCAGTGGTATCGGCAAGGGGATCCGGAATTTCAAGGATGCCACCAAGAAGGATGAAGAGCCCAAGTCCCTTGATGACGACACCGATAAAAAGGCGTAGATTGCTCTATCCCGCTGTTGTCAATTCCCTGTAACCCTCATTTGCGGTAGTTGTTATGTTCGGACTCGGAACCCCTGAATTAATAGTAATCCTGTTGATTGCCTTTTTGATTTTCGGCAGCAAGAAACTGCCGGAAATTGGCGCAGGCTTGGGAAAAGCCATCGGTTCTTTTAAAAAAGGACTTGAAGATATCCAAGATGCCGGCGTTGATGTGAAAAAAACGCTGCCCGGCGTCAAAGAGGTGACTGCAGTTAAAGAAGGTATTGATAAGGTCAAAGATATTTCCGGTATCCTCGGCAAGTAATTTCCCGTATCCCGTCTGCACCGGCGGAATCCTTTGTGTTTATTACCCCGTCGTTCCGTCGATTGGTCCTTTCCACTTGACAAGCAATTTCCTTTTCAGTAAATGGTTTTTCTCGCAACCTTGTCATTTCTGTTATTCTGGCGTAACGAAATTGTAAATAATGTGCAATTTCGTCTGTTTTTTCTTCGGTTGCACTCGTCCGACCAAGATCGATATTTCAGGAGTTATCCATGTGCCGATTAGCCTTAAAAAGCGCAGATATACCCTTTTCACCCTATGAAGTCCTCACAGCCATGGAGGCTATGCAGGAAGGCTATGACGGCAGCGGCCTCGGCCTTCTGCTGCGCGGGGTGGAATTCGAAGAATTTAAACTCAAACCTCACCATGTGGTTCTTTCGGGCATCGCCCATACCGAAGCTGCCTTCCACCGGTTGACCGACTGGATGGGTGGTCAGGGCTTTGAGGTCAAATACGCCCACGAGTTTGAGCGGCGCCCGGAACTGATCGAGGCCAAAGATCGGTACCAGTACCTTGTACGGGTCTACAAGATGCCGAAGAGCTGGGCCGATTTATCCGTCGAAGAGGTGGACGACCGCCTGTTGCAAACCCGTCTGACGATTCGTAAGGACGGTGTCGAGCATGGTGGCGACGTGACCGTGTTCTCGCTGTATCGTGACGTGGTGATGATCAAGGAAGTCGGCTGGCCACTGGAGGTCGGTGATGCCCTTGGCCTGCATGATGGACGTATCAAAGCACGCGTGGTTATGGCGCAGGGGCGACAGAACACCAACTACGGTATCAACCTCTATGCCTGCCATCCCTTTTTTATTCAGGGGATCTCCACCATGACCAATGGCGAAAACACCGCCTTTGTGCCGATCAAAGAGTGGCTGCTGGGCAAGAACATTCCGGGCTATCTCGGCTATCACAGCGATTCCGAAACGTTTACTCATATTCTGCACTATATCACCAAGAAACTGAAGCTGCCGCTGGAGCTCTACAAGCATGTCATCACACCTCTGAAAACAGAGGAAATGGATGTACATCCCAATGGTGATTTCCTTAAAGGGCTACGCACCGCCTGTCGCCGTCTGATCATCGATGGCCCCAACGCGGTAATAGGCACACTGCCCGATGAAACCTGTATGCTGGTAATGGATCAGAAAAAAATGCGGCCGGCAACCGTCGGAGGACGGCCTGGAGCATGGGCCATGGCCTCGGAGATGTGCGGGGTCGACGCCCTGGTCCCGGACCGTGATCCTTCCCTTGATTTCCAGCCTATGCGGGAGCACACCGTCATTATTCCACCCGAGCGAAAGGAACTTATAGTATGGTCTCAGTTCGATCAGTTTACACTTCCCCAAGCAGCTTAACCTACCACGATCTTCCCTGGATCATTCATCACCGGGAAGATCGTTGCACGCTTTGCGGCCGTTGTACCTCTGTCTGTCCGGTGGGAGCTATCTATCTGACCTACCACCGGCAAAGAATGCCGAAACTCGATATTCTCCAGAAAAAACGGGGAAATGAGTACCGTCATTTTGTCGGTATTCGGCAGCACACGGTCATTGAAAAACGGTGCATCGGTTGCGGTATGTGCGCTGCTGTCTGTCCCAATGAGGCCATCGGGCCGGAGGCCAATACCAACGAGCATCGCTCTGCCTTTCTGCTCAATCAGAAAGGTGATGCCTACAAGCGGGGCGGTCGCCGCAACGCTGTCGGCAAGACGGTATTGGACCGTATCTCGTTTGGCCGTATCTCGATGCTCACCGATCCTGCACTCGATGCCGGGCGTCACGAATTCAATACCAACACCACCCTCGGCCGGGTGCTGCCGCCGGAAGAATTTCTTCGCCGCAAAGCAAATGGTGAGTGGATCCCGCCGACCAGGGAGATATTTCCCTTCGTTATCGGTTCCATGTCCTTTGGTGCGCTGTCGCCCAACATGTGGCTCGGTCTGCTCCAGGGTGTGGCTTACTGTAACGAGGTCCTCGGCATACCTGTGGTCATGGCCACGGGTGAAGGTGGCTGTCCGCCCTGGGTGCTGAAAAGCCCCTTCCTCAAGTATATAATTCTCCAGATTGCTTCCGGATATTTCGGCTGGGATGAAATCATCCGCGCTATTCCGGAGATGCAGTGCGATCCTGCTGGCATTGAAATCAAATATGGCCAGGGGGCAAAACCCGGCGATGGTGGTCTGTTGATGTGGTTCAAGGTCAGCAAGCTGATTGCCCGTCTGCGCGGGGTGCCCGAAGGCGTGGATCTTCCCTCTCCGCCGGTGCATCAGACACTCTACTCAATAGAAGAGAGTGTCATGAAGATGATCCAGACCATGTCCATGGCCTTTGGATTTCGGGTGCCGGTGTATCCCAAGATCTCCGCTTCGACCTCGGCCAAGGCGGTGCTCAATAATCTGGTGCGTAATCCCTATGCATCCGGCCTGATGATCGACGGTATCGATGGCGGTACCGGTGCGGCCTATAATGTCAGCATGGAAGCCACCGGTCATCCGATTGCCTCCAGTCTGCGGGAGTGTTATCTCGATCTGGTCCGCCAGGGCCGGCAGAACGAAATCCCACTGTTTGCGGCCGGAGGTATCGGTAAAAACGGTAATGTTACCCAGAACGGGATGGCGCTGATAATGCTCGGCGCCTCCGGTGTTCATATCGGCAAATACATCATGCAGGCAACCGCAGGTTGTCTGGGTAACGAAATGGGACGCTGCAATGTCTGCAACGTTGGGCTCTGCCCCAAAGGTATCACCAGCCAGAATGAAAAATTGTTCCGTCGTCTTGATCCGGATGAGGTCGCGCAACGCGTTGTTGACGTCTTTATGAGCATTCGTACCGAAATGAAGAAGATCATGGCGCCGCTCGGACGCTCTCAGAGCCTCCCCATCGGTATGTCCGACGCCCTGGGCATTGACGATGCCGATATCGCGAAGCGGCTGCAGATCAATTACATCTGTTGATCCAAGACTTTATACCAGTACCCCTGAATACTATGAGCGAAGCAAAGCAAGCAATACTTACTGTCCGCGGCAAGGATGCCAATAATCATCGGCTCTCCTCCAAGGTCTTCGAAGAGGAGGTCCGGGGTGCCGCTGCGGTTGCCGATGAACTGATTCTTGAATCGTTTGGCCAGCACAATATCGGTCTGCGACTCGGTTCCCTCGAAAAACCGATCACCATACGGGTCACAGGACCTGCCGGCCAGCGGCTCGGTTGTATGGGAATGAAAGGGGCGACCATCATTTGTGAAGGTTCCGCCTCCGATGATGTCGGTTATCTGAATATCGGGGCCGATATCATTGTCAAGGGAGATGCCACCAACGGTGTCTGCAACGCTATGGCCGGTGGACGGGTCATGATAGGCGGCAGCATCGGTGCCCGTGGTCTGACTATGACCAAATGGAATCCGGATTATGAGCGGCCGGAAATGTGGGTACTGGGGTCGGTGGGCGATACCTTTGCCGAATTCAACTGCGGCGGTGTGGGCGTAGTTTGTGGGATAAACCCGAAAAATCCGGAGAACGTTCTCGGCTATCGGCCCTGCGTAGGTATGGTTGGCGGCAAGATTTTCTTCCGTGGTACAACCGACGATTCCTACTCGCGGACCAATGCCAAACTGGCTCCGCCCAGTGATGAAGAGTGGCAGTGGCTACTCACCTCTCTTCCCCAATACCTGCAGGCCATCGAGCGGCTTGAACTGCTTGACAGCCTGTCCGTGCGGGAAGAATGGAATGTGTTGGCGGCAATCACCCCCCAGGAACGCGCATTGATGTTTGCCGGTCCCATGCCGATGGCTGAATTTCGGCGCCGGATCTGGGACCATGGCTTTGGTGGTGGCGATCCTCTGCGCGATCTTGCACCCATGCTTGATCGCAGTCTAGTCGGTGTGGTTGAGACCGGTGACCTTCGTCGGAAAAAACCCTTCTGGGCCAATCGTGATTCCGCTGCACCCTGCACCTTTTTTTGTCCGATTCATATCCCAACCATTGACCGTCTGCGACTGCTTCGTGAAGGACGCACCCGGGAAGCCTACGATATGCTGCTGCGGTACACCCCGTTTCCGGCTTCGGTCTGTGGTACCATCTGTCCCAACCTCTGTATCCAGAACTGTTCCAGGGAAAAGATCGACTACAGTATCGATGCTTCGGTTCTCGGTCGAGCCGTGCGCGACGTAGACCCGCCGGAAGCCCTGCCGCCCACTGGTAAGAAGGTGGCTATAATCGGTGGCGGCCCTGCCGGTATGGCAGCGGCATGGCAGTTGGCGCTTAACGGCGTTGAGGCCCATATCTTTGAGCGTGATACCGTGCTTGGCGGTAAACTCGCTCAGACCATTCCGTGGGAACGCCTTTCCAAGGCCGTTTGGGAAACCGAAGTAGAGCGTTTTCTCAAAACCAAAAACCTCCATGTCCACCTTGGCGTCAGCTTAAGCAAGGATAAGGTCGAAAAACTGAAGGAAGAATTTGATTATGTCGTGGTCGCAGTAGGTACCCATCAACCGCGGACGTTGTCGTTTCCTGGACATGAACGGGTTATCCCTGCCCTGGAATATCTCAAGGCGGCCAAAAGCGATAATCCGCTGCCCACCGGCAAGCAAGTGGTGGTCATCGGTGCCGGGAATGTCGGTTGCGACGTCGCCGCGGAGGCCTACCGGCTGGGAGCCGATCAGGTCGTACTGGTTGATATCCAAAAACCACAGGCCTTTGGCAAGGAACGTGAGGCTGCCGAGGCGTTGGGTGCCACTTTTCAGTGGCCGGTCATGACCCGTGAGGTCACTGAACAAGGCGTGATTGGTGCTGACGGCACCGTGATCCCGGCACAAACAGTTATCATTTCGATTGGAGATATTCCCAGTATGCCGTTTCTGCCGGATACGGTGGATGTGGTTACGGTGGCCGGTGCATCCTGGATTAAAACCGATATAGCAGGACGGACCAGCGATGAACAGATTCTGGCGGTCGGCGATGTCGAACGGCCCGGCTTGGCGACCAATGCGCTGGGTGCAGGCAAGCGGACAGCGGAATACATTCTCGCTACGTTCAAGGGGGAGCATTGGGTTCCGTTCAACAAGAAGATGATCAGCTATGAGGCGCTGACCCTGGCGCATTACGATCCGGTCACTGACCGTGGGGTTACCGAGGATCAGCAGGCAGCCCGCTGCCTGAGCTGCGGCTCGTGTCGCGATTGTCATTTGTGTGAGACCATCTGTCCGACCAATGCCATCTTTCGTCGGGAGATTATCCCCGGTCCCGACGGGGTGGATTATGAGTATGTCTCAGACGATAACAAATGTATTGCCTGCGGTTTTTGCGCCGACACCTGCCCCTGTGGTATCTGGGTACTGCGGCCTTTCTAACAATCCGTATGTGTCGCTTCCAAACGGCCCCTGATCGCATCGCGGTCAGGGGCCGTTTTTATTTCTTCATAACGCGAAGCAACACCTTATAGTTTTTCACATCCAAGTTTTTGGGAAGGATGGTGCCGTCGGGTATAAGCAGCGTAAGCACCCTGCCTTTTGGTGGATCTTGTCGAAACGGCCGCCTGCGCTCCTTGCCTGAAGGTCCACTAATCCGTTGCCGAGGTGTGCGAATATTGAGTAATTCCGCTTCGATCAGGCTGCCGCTCGATGCAGGTTTGGTAACCGGTGCCCCAGGGGGTGTTATTGAACCAATGATAATATCCACCATTCTTGCTTCCTCCCTGAAATGAAAGACTGCGATCTTTGCTCTGCGTTTATGTTGCGGTTGAAGTCAGTTTTTTTTTGTTTTGCACCATGCAGCCTTCCAGTTCCAGCAAGGCCTGTTTCATAGCGATGCCTCCGCCAAATCCAGTAAGGTGACCGCTTGCCCCAATCAGGCGGTGGCAGGGGATGACGATCGCCAATGGGTTGGCGTGGGCTGCCCCACCTACGGCTCGGGCCTTGTGGCGGTTGCCGAGTTGTTCGGCCAATTCGCCGTAGGTTCTGGTTTGGCCGTAAGGTATGGTCTGCAGCAATTGCCAAACCTGCTTCTGAAAAGGGGTGCCGTGGATCGAAAGGGGAATGTCAAAAGTGCGCAGGGTGCCGCACAGATAAGCAAGCAGTTGATTTCCTGCCTCGGCGAGAAGCGGATTATGCTCCACCCTGGAGTCAGTGTTGGTTACAGATAACGTTTTTCCCGGAAATGATAGGGCGCAGAGGCCCATCTCATCGGCGGCCAGGGTAAAAAGTCCAAACGGTGTGGAGAGCGTAGTGAAAACGGGCATGATGTTGGTACCGGTCCGAAAGATTTATCTGAAGGGTTGGAAATATCTGCTTTTTTCTATGTGCCAATTGTGCCGGTATCGTTCCCTGTTTCGTGGCGGCTGAGGCTGTCGAGTAAAAGAAATTCCAACCGAGTCTGTTGACTGAGGACCTCAGCAACCAGCTGGTACAGTAACTCTAGTGTATCGGTCCTGGCCTCGTTGAGGATAGTGCTGCAGTTATAGTTAAGGCAGAAAATAGGTTTAGCCAGAAAAACGCAGCCGCGCTCACCGAGATAGCAGCAATTTTCTTCCCCGCTGTCCTGTTGCTGCACGGCAACGTCAAGCAGCATGTTCATGAGTATCTGGATGCTGTCGGCATTGTCGGCCATATAGGCGCTGCAGCACCCGCCGCCGTCATGGGAAGCGCAATGGCTGCAACATTCCCCCAGGTTCATGAACTGCATGTGTCGACCCAATGCGAGCGCTAGTTGCCGTAACCGTTCCAGTTCCTGATGAATCAGGGGCGAGTCGGTCAGGCGGTATCCATACTTTAGGTAGAGTGAACGGGCCTGGTCGAATTTTTCACCGACTGTGCCGCTGTAATAGGTTGCGACAAAAAAGGAGGATTGTGTGGTCATGGGAGGGTGCCTGTTGATTTTATTGCCTGGAGCATAAAATTTTTCCACACCGGAGCTGCAGCGCGACCGCCGGTTTCGCCCTTGCCCAGAGATGTGTTGCGGTCATGACCAATCCAGACGCCAGCCGTCAGGCCAGGAATGGAGCCCACGAACCATGCGTCCATATTGTTATCGGTGGTGCCTGTTTTGCCGCAGGCACCGGGGGGCCCCGCAGCGTTTTTCCCGGTCCCCCGTTGCACTACCTGGGCAAGAGTTCCGTGGAGCCATGCCGCGGTCTGTTCGGAGATCACCTGCCGGCCCGAAGATTGCGGCCAGGGAGCGACTCGACCATTTCCATCCCTGACGCGGGTGATACCCACCGGTGCATGGTACATGCCCTGGTTGGTAAAGGGTGTGAAGGCGGCTGTCATTTCCAAAACGGAAACCGGCGAGGCTCCCAATGCCAGCGTCAGATCGGACTGCAGGGTAGCCGTGATACCCATCTGCCCGGCCAGATGGATGACGTTCTTGAGCCCGGTTTTCTGCAGGAGACGGACTGCGACGACGTTACTCGAGTGCACCAGTGCCTCGGCCAGACGAAGGGTGCCATGGTATTCGTTGTTGAAATTGCGTGGACGCCAGAATTTCCCGTGACCACTGGAGAGGGAGAGGGGAGCATCGTTGAACACGGTCCACGGCGGAATTCCTCTTTCCAGGGCTGTAGCGTAGACCAGGGGTTTGAAGGCTGAACCCGGTTGGCGGTTGGCCTGGACGGCCCTGTTATACTGGTTTTGATGAAAATCAGCGCCGCCGATCATGGCGCGGATTCTGCCGCTGGCAGTATCGAGGGCCACCAGCGCCCCTTGAGGAGGAGGCTGGCCGGGATGGCGCTGGGCAACGTTGTTGACACCGTCCAGAACAGCCTGCGCTGCAGCCTGCTGCAAGCGCTGGTCAATGGTTGTGGCCACGGTCAACCCTTTACGGAACAGGTCGACTTCACTGTATCGGGAGAGCAGCTGACTGCGAACATAAAGAGAAAAATATCCGTTGAGCGATTTGCGCCATTCGCCAGCCAGGTGCACGCCTTGTTCGTAGGCTGCACGGGCGGCTTCGGCGGTAATAATTCCGTCCTCGGCCATACGGTTAAGTACATAACGCTGCCGGGCGCGGGCAGCCTCGGGTTGTCGGAGAGGTGAGTAGTTGCTTGGCGACTGCGGCAAGCCGGCGAGAAGAGAAATTTCCGCCAGGTTGAGCTGGCTGGCCTTTTTGCCGAAATAGGTTCGGGCCGCAGCTTCCACCCCGTATGCTCCCTCGCCGAGATAGATCTCGTTGAGATAGATGAATAGGATTTCTTCTTTGCTGAGCAGGTGTTCCAGGCGATAGGAGAGCACCGCCTCCGCCATTTTGCGGAGGTAACTCTTTTCCTTGGTGAGCAACAGGGCCCGGGTAACCTGCTGAGTGATGGTCGAGCCTCCTTGGCTACGGCGGCCGGAGCGGAGGTTGTTGAAAGCGGCCCGGGCGATGGACCAGGCATCCAGCCCGGTATGCTCCCAGAACCGACTATCTTCAGCGGCGACAAAAGCCTGGGGCAGCAAAGGGGGCATGGCGGAGTGTGGGATTACTATCCTGAATTCTTTGGCGATAGCGTCGATCGGACGGCTGTTGCGGTCTAGAATGAGGGTGGCCACCTGCGGTCGATAGTCGGCCGCCGAGCGGATATGAGGCAGCGATAGAAACCAAGCCAACACTATGCCGATCAGCAGGGTAACCAGTCCGGCGATGGCGAGCAACAGCGTGATAAGATGGCTGTGGTCGAAGTCCCATCCCCGGAAAAAAGGGGGCCTGCTGACGGGCGCTGTTTTTGCTGCGGGTTTGGTGGACAAGAACGGGAAGAAACGGTAGTGTTGCAATTAAAAGTAAGGCGCGTACATCGCTTCGTTCCATCTAGGATTCAGGCAAAAACTGTTACGCACCGGACTGTTGGGAATCTGTTCCGTGCAGTAAATACCATGAATAGAGGTTTCCAGCACCCTTAAAGAAAATTTGACTATCACTGTATTTTGTCTCGAATACGCCTACTTTCAGAACAATTAGCCAACCAGATCGCCGCAGGTGAAGTGGTGGAGCGGCCAGCTTCAGTGGTCAAGGAGCTGGTGGAAAACAGCCTGGATGCTGGTGCCACCCGTATTGATATCCATGTTGAAGGCAGTGGTGCCGGCTTGCTGCGCATTGCCGACAACGGTGAAGGCATGGATGGTGATGATGTTCTGCTCTGCATTGAGCGCCACGCCACCTCCAAATTGCAAGAGGAAGGCCAGCTGGCCGCCATTGCCACGCTGGGATTTCGCGGCGAAGCCATTCCCAGTATTGCCTCGGTATCCTGGATGACGATCCTTTCCCGGCCTCGCGAGTACGAATTGGGAACACGGGCGGAAATCCGCTACGGGACACTGCAGGCGGTCCATCAGGATGGTTGCGCTCAAGGAACGGTTATTGAGGTGCGCCATCTTTTCGGCAACATGCCGGCGCGTAAAAAATTTCTCAAATCGGCGCGCACCGAAATGTATCACATCGAAGAGGTGGTGAAGAATCAGGCATTGGCACATCCGCACACCGGCTTTACGCTGCATGTCGACGGTCGGGTGGTCCTGGAATATCGGCCGGAGGCGGACCTGGAAAAACGGATACGGGAGGTGTTTCGTTACCGCGGTAAACTCCTGCCGCTGCACCATGAAATGAATGCCGATACCGGAGAACCTGCCTTGGAAGGGTACCTACTCCTTCCCGAAATGGCGCAGACATCGAATGCCCGGCTGCGCATTCTGGTTAATGACCGTCCGGTGCAGGATGCCATGATCCGTCATGCGGTTATCGAGGGACTGCAGGGTTTTCTCATGAAAGGATACCAGCCGGCCGGGGCCCTATTGTTAACCATTGCCCCCGATCAGGTGGATGTCAATGTGCATCCGGCCAAGCGCGAGATCCGTTTCCGTAGAAGCGAAGTGGTCCATCGTTTCATCGCCAGTCGCGTGGCACAGGCCATCGGCGCTTACCAGCAGACTCTGCGCACCAGTCTTTTTACCTCACCGCGTCCCCCTCAAGGCATGGTTGAGCAAACGGAACAGACAAAGCCGGGGCCGCCGGTCTCTGCCCCGTTCGCCACCTTGAATACCGCTGAACCCGTGGCGCATCAGCCGCTGTTATCCGAGGTCTCATCTTCGCCGGTTCCCCGGTCTATACCCTTACCTCCATCCCAAGAAGCGGTCTCCGGGGAGCCACCTTTTCCTTTTCGTGCACGGATCAATACCCCGGCAGCGGATGATTTCTCTGGCCTGACCCTGATCGGCCAGCTCTTTTCTCTCTATCTGCTCTGCGAGAAAGATGGCGATTTCATTATCATCGATCAGCACGCCGCCCACGAGCGGCTCCTTTTCGGTCAGCTTCGCCAGGGATACCTGGCGGCCAAGGTCCCCCGGCAGACGCTGATGTTCCCGGTGACCGTCGAACTGTCCCCGGTGCAGGCGGAAACACTGGAGCAGCGCCATGAGGAGGTGGTTGCCCTTGGTTTGCAAGCTGAATATTTCGGCGACACCACCTATGTCATCAAGTCCATGCCGGCACTGGTCAGCCACGTTGACCCCGGAGCCCTGCTCCGCGAGATTCTCGATGGACTCAGGGGGCCGGTACGCCGCGATGCCGACCGTCCCGTACCCCAGGCGGTGGATGACCTCCTCGCTTCCATGGCCTGTAAAGCAGCGATCAAGGCGGGCAATCGCCTGGAGCCGGTTGAAATGCTTACATTGCTGCAGCAGATGCAGACGGGCGAGGTGTTCTCGCATTGTCCCCATGGGCGTCCGGTGATCAAAACCTTTTCTACCCAGGAGGTGGAAAAATGGTTTCATCGACACGGCGCTTGAGCATGCTGTTACTGACAAATGATACGGGGCCTGAATTGACATCAGTGACCTCTCATGCTAAAACCACGGCTTTTTGACCGGGACTGTCCGGTGCGACCATTAACGAGATCGATGCAGGTAACCTAAAGATGGAAATAGCAACAATCAGAATCAATACTCCGGAAGGACAGCAGTGCCGCAGCGCACTGCGCAACCGTTTCAGCATGGAAAGCGATAGCGGCTGCCGGGATGCGGTGACCGCCATTCTGGACCGGGTTCGACAGGAAGGTGATGCGGCGGTGCTAGCCTACTGCCGGCAGTTCGACAGCCCAGCCATGACAATGGAATCGCTGCGGGTCAGCCCTGAAGAATTCGACCAGGCCCAGCGCGAGGTCGACGAGGATTTCCGTACGACCCTGCGCTTTGCCGCTGAGCGGATCCGCGGTTTCCACGAACGTGAACTTGAAGATTCCTGGATGCTGACTCGTGACGACGGCACCATTACCGGCCGGATGGTACGACCGGTGGATTCCGCCGGGCTGTATGTGCCGGGTGGCAAAGAAGGCTCGACCCCCCTGGTTTCCTCGGTGCTGATGAACGGCATTCCGGCGCAGATTGCCGGTGTCGCTCGGCGGGTGATGGTAACCCCGCCCAATCCTGAGGGGCGCATCAGTCCTGCCCTGTTGGTGGCAGCCCAGGAAATCGGTATTTCCGAGGTGTATAAAATGGGGTCTGCTTGGGCCGTTGCCGCTTTGGCTTTTGGTACCTCCTCCATTCCTGCCGTGGACGTAATCGTCGGGCCAGGCAACCAGTATGTGGCCGAGGCCAAACGCCAGGTCATGGGCCGGGTGCGGATCGATATGATCGCCGGTCCCAGCGAGGTGTTGATCGTGGCCGATGAAACCGCCCAGGCTGCTTTTATCGCTGCAGATATGTTGGCCCAGGCCGAACATGATCCCCAGGCCATGGCCATTGTAATCACCACCAGTAAATCGTTGGCGGACGAGGTGATACACGAGCTGGAATGCCAGTTGCCACAATTACCGCGGGCCGATATCGCCCGTACTGCCCTGAAGGATCAAGGCTTGATCTTGCTGGCGGATACTTTGGAGCAGGCTATTGAGCTGGCCAACGAGATCGCCATCGAACATCTGGAATTGCAGATTGCCGAGCCCTGGCAGTGGCTGCCTCGCATCAGGCATGCCGGCGCTATCTTTCTCGGTTCCTGGACGCCGGAGGCCGCAGGCGATTATGTCGCCGGTCCCAACCATGTGCTGCCAACCATGGGCACGGCCCGTATTTCATCGGCCTTGGGAGTGGAGACCTTTCTCAAGAAAAGCTCGATTATTTCCTATTCACGTCAGGCTCTTGAGGCCGACAGCGTCCACATCCGCAGGCTGGCCGCTTTAGAAGGGCTGACTGCTCACGGCAATTCGGTGGCGGTGCGGCTCGGTGAATGAGACGCGTCGTCTTCTCGAGCACGGGGGCAAACAGCTGGGGTTGCCCCTTGGTGCCGAGGAGTATGAGCGACTGCTCGTTTATTATGCCGAACTGGCCAAATGGAGCCGGCGGATCAATCTGATTGCCCGTGATACACCGGAGCGCCAGATTATCGAGAACCATTTTCTTGATTCGCTTACCCTGCTGCCTTTGTTGCAGGAGCAGGAGAGCGATTCGGTACATCTGCTCGATGTCGGCACCGGGGCGGGCTTTCCTGGTCTGGTATTGGCGACGGTGATGCCCGAAGGCCGCTTCACCTTAGTGGAGCCGCGTCAAAAGCGCGTCACCTTTCTCCGTCATCTCATCCGTACCCTGCAACTGACCAATACCGAGGTAGTGGCTGATCGCATTGAACCGCACACTGCCGCCTGGCAGGGGCGCTTTTCTTATATCACCAGCCGAGCCGTGGCTGAACCGCTTGTTTTTCTGCCCCTGATCCGGCCGCTGGCCACACCGGAAACCCGTGTTATCCTCATGCTCGCTCGCACGGAGATGCTGACAGGGATTGAGCAGATTCCTTCCGGCGGTTGGCGGATTATCGAAACCCGGACACTCGCCCTGCCGCTCTCCGGAGCCCCCCGGGTATTGGCCGTGGTTGGAACCTGCTGAAACGTACTTCTTTCTGGAATAATTACGGTTGATCTGGTAGTAACTAAGTCTTTTAAACTCCACCCATATACCAACGGAGACTCTCCGTTTGCATTCGAGGAATACTATGGCACATAACATTGCAGTTTTGGCAGGTGACGGCATCGGTCCGGAAGTGATGGCCGAGGCCATCAAGGTCCTTGACGCGGTTCAGCAGCGATTCGGTTTTGCCCTCAACTACACCCACGCCGATGTCGGCGGCATTGCCATCGATACCCATGGCGAGGCTCTTCCCGCAACCACCCTGAAGGTTTGTGAACAGAGTGAAGCCATTTTGTTCGGCTCGGTGGGCGGTCCCAAATGGGAGAGCCTGCCGCCGGCACAGCAGCCGGAACGGGCAGCGCTGCTGCCCCTGCGCAAACATTTTGATCTGTTTTGCAATCTGCGTCCGGCCAAGGTGTTCAAATCACTGGCCAGCGCCTGCCCGCTCCGAGCGGACATCGTTGGTGACGGCTTTGATATTTTGGTGGTACGCGAACTGACCTCGGGCATCTATTTTGGTCAGCCCAAGGGCCGAGAAGGCAGCGGCCCGGATGAAAAGGCCTGGGATACCAAAATTTACAAACGATCCGAAATCGAACGTATTGCCCGCATGGCCTTTGAAGCGGCCCGGCTGCGTCAGCGAAAGGTCACTTCAGTGGACAAGGCCAACGTGCTCACCTGCATGGTTTTTTGGCGTGAGGTGGTCAAAGAGGTGGCTCAGGACTATCCCGATGTTGCGTTGAACCATATCTACATCGACAATGCCACCATGCAGCTGGTTAAAGATCCCCATCAGTTTGATGTCATGCTCTGCGGCAACATGTTCGGCGATATCATCTCCGATGAGGCTGCCATGCTGACCGGTTCTATGGGAATGCTGGCCTCGGCCAGTCTCAATAGCTCCAAATTCGGTCTCTTTGAGCCAGCCGGTGGTTCCGCACCCGACATCGCCGGCCAGGGCATTGCCAATCCCATCGCCCAGATCCTGTCGGCAGCGATGATGCTCAAGTACAGCCTCGGCCAGGAGCAGGCGGCCACGGCCATCGAGGAAGCCGTTGCGACGATCCTTGACAAGAAAATCATGACCCAGGATATCGCCACTTCTGGCGTAACTCCTGTTTCGACCGCAGCCATGGGAGACGCCATCGTCAATGTAATCCAAAATAACTAACAGCGAGCGAGAGGGGGAAAGGCATGCCGAAACGGAACAATATCATTCTGGTCAGTAACGGTGCTGCCAGGCAGATAGCTGCAGATGTGGCACGGGAACTGGATATACCGGTGACCGAGATGATTACCAGGACTTTTGCCGACGGTGAAGTCTATCATGCCTTTCCCCGGGACATCGCCGGCCATGATCTGGTTATCGTTGCCAACACGCCGGACGACGCCGCGCACCAGGAACTGATCGACCTGATTTCCGGCGCACGGTATTGGAATGCTCTTTCGGTTAATGCGGTGATTCCGTATCTGGGCTATTCCACCATGGAGCGGGCCAAACCCGAATCCGGCGAGATTCCCAAGGGCATAACCCGCACCCGGCAAATCTTTCGGGCGCGTCCTGATTATGTCGCCTTTCTCGATCTCCATTCGGAATCGGTGATGCATGCCCATTCCGGCGAAATCCGCACTCGTCATCTCTGGACCGAGCAGGTGGCCGCGGAAAAAATCCGTCAACTTCCTGTCGATAATTTTGTGCTGGTGTCGCCGGACTACGGCTTCAGCAAGCGAGTGGCGCGACTCGCCGGGCTGCTGGGCTGCCCGCATACCGCAGCCAACAAGGACCGCTACGATGTCGACCAGACCATTGTCGGTCAGCTGTCGGGGGCGGTGCGTGGCCGGACTGCCATTATCTGCGACGATATGATCCGTACCGGTGGTTCCATGCTGCAGACCGTGGACCGCTGCTATCAGGCCGGCGCTATTGGTGTGATGGTAATGGCGACCCATCTGGTACTGTCGGGCAATGCCAGGGAACGATTTACAGAAAAAGGCATCGGCTGCATCATCGGCGCCGATACCTATCCGGGGCGGGAAAGCGACGAGCTGTTGCAGATCTATTCGGTAGCCCCGGTTATTGCCGATGAACTGAAGGGGTATTTTCGTATTCATTAATTACACGAGAAGATCGTGATCAACAGCGGAAGGAAGGTATGAAGAAAGTAGGTATTGTTGGCTGGCGTGGCATGGTCGGATCCGTCCTCATGGAGCGGATGCGTCAAGAAGGAGATTTCCAGGGGTATGAACCGCTCTTTTTTTCCACCTCGCAGGCCGGTCAGGCGGGACCAGAAGTCAACGGCACCGTGTATGAACTCATGGACGGACGTAATGTGACCTTGCTCAAGGAAATGGATATCATCGTTTCCTGTCAGGGCGGCAGCTACACCGGTGAGGTCTATCCCCAACTGATGCAGATGGGGTGGCAGGGGTATTGGATTGACGCCGCTTCTAAGTTGCGTCTGGATGAGGATGCGATCATTGTTCTCGATCCGGTGAACCGCAAGGTGATCGATCAGGGCCTGGCCAAAGGCATCAAGAAATACATCGGCGGCAACTGCACGGTTTCCCTGATGCTTATGGCCCTGGGCGGACTATTCGAGCAGGGCTGGGTGGAGTGGGTCAGCAGTCAGACCTACCAGGCCGCTTCCGGCGCCGGAGCCAAGAATATGCGGGAGTTAGTGGAGCAGATGCGGCTGGTCGGCGAAAATGCCGAAAACCTGTTGGATAACCCCGCCTCGGCCATCCTTGACCTCGACCGCAATGTCGTAGAGACCCTGCGCAACAAGGCGTTCCCTATCGGCAATTTCGGAGCACCGCTGGCTGGCAGTCTTATTCCCTGGATCGATACCGCAATGGACAATGGCCAGACCCGCGAGGAATGGAAGGGGATCACCGAGACCAACAAAATTCTGGGTATCACCGGCCAACCGATCCCGATCGATGGCTGCTGTGTGCGCATCAGTGCCATGCGCTGCCACAGTCAGGCCTTTACCATTAAGCTCAAGCAGGATGTTCCGCTGGCCGAAATCGAGCAGGCCATCGCCAACCAGAACCCGTGGGCGTATCTGGTGGCAAACACCAAAGAGCAAACTTTGAAAGAACTGACCCCGGCCCGGGTCACCGGCACCCTCGACATCCCGGTGGGCCGCCTGCGCAAAATGAACCTCGGCCCGCAATACCTCAGTGCCTTCAGCGTCGGCGATCAGTTGCTGTGGGGTGCTGCCGAACCGGTGCGCCGGATGCTCAAGATAGCCTTGGAGTATCTGGGATAAGCATGAATGCCAGCTTCAGGCCTGCCGAAGTAAATCGGTGAGTTGCTTGAAACCTGAGGCTCAAAGCCGCTTCCTTTACGGGAAGCGGCTTTTTTTATTGGGGTAAAGGCGGTGTCTTTATGGAGTGGGTTGGTCGAGCTGGCAATACCACGGTGTGGAGGCTCAGTTCGGTTTTTGTAAAAAGAACGCCCTCAGCTGTCAAATCAGTCCCGCTTTGCGATGCTATTCCAAGTTTTACCTGAAGGGAAGATATACTGAACGATAGGAAGAGGCAGGTATGAAGGAGCTGTACCCGTCATCAGTTTAAGGACCAATGTATAGCCGGGCGGCCTCGTTGGACAAGATACTTGTTCACTTTTGAAAAATGGGCACAACCGAAGAACCCCCTATGTGCCGATAGAGGAGAGGGGTGGGGTGCTTTGAGTATGAGGTGTTTTCTACTCTCAATGAGTCGCTCCTTTGATTGAGCAGCACGTCCCCACAAAAGAAATATCAAATCATCTTTCTGTTCATTCAGGTGTTGAATGACCCGGTCAGTGAACTGCTCCCAACCTTTCCCCTGATGAGCGCCTGCTTTCCCCTGTTCGACCGTGAGTGTCGTATTCAGCAGCAGTACACCCTGGTCAGCCCATTTTTGCAAACACCCCTGAGCTGGCAGAGCAATACCCAGATCATTGTGGAGTTCTTTAAAAATATTTCGTAGAGACTGTGGTAATGTTACTCCAGGCATCACCGAAAAACAGAGGCCATGGGCCTGACCAGGGCCGTGATACGGGTCTTGTCCCAAGAGGACGACTTTCACCTGGTCAAATGGCGTACTGTTAAACGCATGAAACCACAGCGCACGCGCAGGAAAAATAATTTTTCCGGCCTTTATTTCATTTTCAAGAAAGGATGCCAATCTCAGCATATATGGCTGCTCAAACTCATCGCCGATTACCTTCAGCCACGATGAGTCCAAATTAATAGGCAAACTAAAAGTCGATGTTGCGGTCATTGTCTTCATTATGGTTGTACATCAGGAGATTGTACGGTTCCTTTTCTGTTTATGAATAAATCGTGTGGTCTGAACCGGAAGAAACGGTTGCATGGTCTGCTTCCATAGAGGACGTGTGCAGTTTCTTAGCATATCCCCGTGCTAACGCAGGATAAAACCGAGCACCTGTATGTTGCTTGCCCAAGAGGCCCAGGGGCCGGACTGAAACGAGGCGGTCATGTGCTTGGGGTCAAAAAGAAGCCTGGCGTCCAGATCGAGATGGCATTTGCGGTCGTAATTGGTGTGGCTGATGCGAAGGGTCCAGGAGCCGTTTTTGTTAGGAGTCGCTGCTTCAACATAGACAGGATGGCCGGTGGGCATCCGGCGTCGCGAATTGCCGTCCAGGACCAGAACCGAACCCGGCATCGGGATAGAGGTGGTATTGCCGTTTTTTTGCGCGCAGGCAAACCATTGTACCGGGCTGGTGTTGCCCAGCCTGCAGGTCTGAATACCAGTACGGCAGCGAGCGTATATCAGACTCTGCGGTTGGCAGAGGCCGGTTGGTTTCAGTGGGGCGATAGCAGTTGTGGGTGAACTTTTTCCGCCCTTTTTCTTTTTTGATTTCGAGGAACTGGTCGTTCTCTTCTTTTTGCCAGCCACTGTCGCTGGTCGCAGCTGATAGCAGTTGGTTCGGTTCTTTTGGCTGCTTCGGATGCTGCCAGCATCCGGACAGCTTTGCGTATGATACTCCCGGACGGACTCCACTACGGTATCTCCGGGCACAACACTTGTCGTTTCCTTGGGGGCAAGGGAGGGGCGGGGCTGGGGCGTCGGTTGCGAGGGACGGGCGGGGAAAGGCTGGGTCGTTTGGGCGCAGCCGCTGGAAAGAAAGAGGACGGCGGCAATGGCGAGGGGCCACAAAGGCAGCGGCGGGTTGTTCCGTGTCATTTCCTGAAACGAAGAGAGTCGGTCTCAGCGTAACTTGCCGTCGGCCAGGGTCAGGCAGCGATCCATGGAGCTTGCCAGTTCCATATTGTGGGTGACCATGACCACAGCCAATCCCAGGCTTTCGCTCAGTTCCCGTAATAGAGCGAAAACTTTGTTGCCGCTGGCGGAATCGAGGTTGCCGGTGGGTTCATCGGCCAGCAGCAGGGCCGGTTCCATGACCAGGGCCCGTGCCAGGGCAACCCGCTGCTGTTCACCGCCGGACAGTTCGCCGCTACGGTGCTGCAATCGTTCGCCCAGTCCCATCTGTTCAAGTAACGATTGGGCCTTAGGTTTGAGCGCAGATTGCGGGCGGCCGTTGATCAGGCCGGGCATCATTACGTTTTCCAGGGCGGAAAATTCCGGCAGCAGATGATGAAACTGAAAGATAAAACCGATGTGGCGATTGCGGTGGTCAGCCAGATCCGGTTCACTTTTACCACTGAGCTCGGAGCCGCGAAAGAAGAGCTGACCCGTGTCCGGTTGGTCTAGCGTGCCCAGGATCTGCAGCAGGGTAGTTTTTCCGGAACCCGAGGCACCGACAATGGCGGTCATCTCTCCAGAATGCACGGTCAGTTCGACATCCTTCAGCACCGTGATGGTGTCAAGGCCGCTGCGATAGGATTTGCACAGGGCGGTGGCCTGGAGGAGGGGAATATTATTCATAGCTGAGGGCCTCGGCCGGGCGGATGCGTGATGCCTTCCACGACGGGTACAGGGTGGCGGCCAGGGTGATAAGGATGGCAGACACGGCAATTACGGTTACATCGAGCGGCACTACCTTGATCGGCATGGTGGACATGGGATAGACATTGCTTGGCAGCTCAATGAGTTTGTACCGTTTGAGGATGGCACAGAGGGTCAGGCCGCTGCACACCCCGAGGATGGTTCCAGACAGACCAATAACCATACCCTGGTAAAAAAAGATCCGCATTATGGATCTGGTAGTGGCACCCATCGATTTGAGGATGGCGATATCGCGGTTTTTCTCCATGACAACCATGATTAAAGCGCTGATGATGTTGAGTGCCGCCACCAGGATGATCAGGTCAAGGGCGATGAATATGCCGACTTTTTCCAGCTTAAGGGCGGCGAAAAGGTTCTGGTTGAGCTGCATCCAGTCGCGCACCGAGTAGCCTTGACCCAACGCCTGCTGGATGGCGGCTGCTGTTTGATCGGCCCGATCCACGTCTTTGACCCGGACTTCAATGCCGTGCACGCCCTGGCGAATGTCGGTGAGGCTGCGGGCTGTATCCAGATTGATGAACCCCATGGTGGAGTCGTACTCATACATCCCGGTTTCAAAAATGCCTACCACGACACAGGTGCGGATTTTGGGCAACACCCCCATAGGGGAAAGCGGTCCGTTGGGCGATATCAGCCGAACTTTGTCGTCGATACCGACCTGGAGTTGCCGAGCCATGTCGCGGCCAAGGACGATGGCTGGGATGGCATGGGGGCTGTCGAGATCAGTCAGCTTCCCGGCCTTCATTTTTTGGCCGATACTCAGCACGCGCATGGCCGAGGAGGCATCAATGCCGCGCAAGACCACCCCTGTGGAGTTGGTGCCCGAGCTGATCAGGGCCTGGCCGTAGATATAGGGCGTGGTCGCCTCGACTCCTTTTATGGCTCTGATCTGTGCGGTGACGGCATTGGTATCATCAATTGTCGTGCCGAAGCGCTGCACCAGAGCGTGGGCATTGACCCCGATGATCTGATCACGCAAGCCTTCGGTGAAACCGGTATAGACCGAGAGAACCACTATCAGAGCCAATACACCGACCGCTACCCCCAGAATGGAGATGATGGTGATCAGTGAGATGAACTTCTGTTTACGTTTGGCCCGCAGGTACCGCAGGCTGACAAACCATTCAAAGGAGGCCATAGAGCGCGATTACTCTGATGATTCCGCTTTCATCTGCGGAAAGAGGATGACATCACGGATAGATGGTGCGTCGGTCAGCAGCATGACCAGCCGGTCGATACCGATCCCCTCGCCGGCTGCCGAAGGCATGCCGTATTCCAGAGCGCGAACATAGTCGCGGTCCATAACCGGGTGGACTTCATCGTCGGTGCCGCGCTCATCGATCTGTTTCTGAAAGCGCTGCAGCTGATCCATGGGGTCGTTGAGCTCGCTGAAGGCATTGGCGATTTCGCGGCCGGTGATGAATAGTTCGAAACGGTCGGTGACTGACGGGTCCTGTTCGTTGCGGCGAGCCAGGGGCGACACTTCGGTGGGATAGGAGGTGATGAAGGTCGGATCGATCAATTTTTCCTCAACCAGCAGCTCAAAGAGTTCGGTCTTGGCCTTGCCCGGACCGGCTTCGGGCTGCAGTTCAATCCCCTTTTCCTTGGCCAGGGCCATAACCGCAGCATCATCGCAGAGAACCGCGGGGTCAATGCCGGCAATCTTCTCCAGGGCCTCCTCCATGGTATAGCGCTTCCAGGGCGGCGCCAGGTTGACCTGCATCCCCTGATAGGTGATATCCATAGTTCCAGTGACCTCATGCGACAGCCAGGAGATCATTTCTTCGGTCAGATCCATAAGGTCGTGGTAGGTGGAGTAGGCCTGATAGAATTCAAGCATGGTGAATTCCGGGTTATGGCGGGTGGACAATCCTTCGTTACGAAAATTCCGGTTGATTTCGAAAACTTTTTCAAATCCGCCTACCAGCAGCCGTTTGAGGTAGAGTTCTGGAGCGATGCGCAGAAAGAGATCCATATCCAGGGCATTGTGGTGGGTCCTGAAGGGCTTGGCCGTGGCGCCACCGGGGACCGGCTGCATCATGGGTGTTTCGACCTCCATGTAGCCCCGGTTGCTGAGGAATTCGCGGATCAGGCGAATGATTTCCACCCTTTTTTTGAACACCTCGCGTGTTTCGGGGTTGACAATCAGATCGAGGTAGCGTTGGCGATACCGGGTTTCGACATCGGTGAGACCGTGGAATTTTTCCGGCAGAGGCCGCAGTGACTTGGTGATCATCTGCATCCTGGTGGTCTCAATCGACAACTCTCCGGTCTTGGTTTTGAAGAGCCCGCCCTCGACACCAACAATATCGCCTACATCCCATTTTTTGAAAAGATCATACTGCTCCACGCCCAAAAGATCGCGGCGGACATACACCTGCATGCGACCGGTGGTATCCTGAAGGTGGAAAAAGGCGGCTTTGCCGAATTTGCGCATCGACATGATACGGCCGGCTACGCGGTAGGTCGTGCCGCTTTCATCATGGGCTTCCGCCATCAGGTTTTCGCCTTGCGGCAGAATATCGGCGATGGCCTGCGGGCTTTTGAAAGTGTTGCTGAACAGATTGACTCCCGCCGCCGCCAGGGTTTCCGCTTTTTCGCGCCGTTGTTTGAGAAGATTGCTTGTCGTTTCCATCTGGGTATATGTGAGGTAAAAATTAAGCCGCGCGCCTTGCCCGCAGGGTGAAGGGGTGCTGAAATTTTGTATGCACGGCGGGAGTAAGTTAAGTAACGAACAAAAAAGAAATCAGAATAGTGCGGGGGCCTGCCGATGTCAATTCCTTTCAAGGAGGGCGACGGATTCGATATGGTGGGTCTGTGGAAACATGTCAACCGGTGTGATCTGCGAGAGCCGATACCCGCCGGCAGTGATCAGGCGAAGATCGCGGGCCAGGGTTGCAGGATCGCAGGATATGGAAATGATCTGCCTGGGCCGGAGCAGGGGCAGAAGGGCGGAAGCCTTGCCCAATCCCTGGCGGGGCGGATCAAGGAGGATGCAGTCGAAGTGTTCGTTCCGGGTTGCCAGGTTTTTCAGATACTGCTCAACATCGGTGGCGATGAATCGGGCCTGGGGCAGGCCGGCTTCACGGCTATTACGCTCGGCCCAATGAATGCTGCGACGGTTATGCTCGACACCGGTAATCTCTGCACCCATGAGTCCGAGAGGGATGGAAAAATTGCCCATGCCGCAGAAAAGATCCAAGGCGGTAAAAGGTATGGATTGCTGCGGCAACGATTCAAGGGCCTGGCGGATCATGCGAAGATTTTGGTTGGTGTTGACCTGGAAAAAACAACCTTGATCCCAACTGAGCCGATAGCTGTGCTCACGGAGAGTGAAATTCTGGGAAAGTTCCACTGTATGGTTTTCCCGGCCCTTATCACGGCCGATTTTTTTTTCATGGATTACCACTGCATCCGCTAGAGCATGGAGTTGGTGGACAAGGGATGCATCCACGGCGGTGGCAGGTGCTGCAAGCGGCTGGAGCACCAGAACAACACGGTCGCTCGCCGGGCAATGGATCAGTTCCAGCGCCGCAACCCGGTCTTTGAGACGGTCCGGCCAACCGCTGTCGACGAGATTGCCGATAACCCGGTTAATGGCTTCAGTGGCCAAGAGGCATCGGCGAATGGGTACCACCCGATTGGAGGCATGTTGGTGAAAACCCAGGCGTCCTGTCCGGTCAAGGTGTAACCGCAGCCGATGCCGGTAGCCAAAAGGTGCGGGTGAGGGCAGGGTCGGCTCGGGCTGGCCTTGGGGGAGTTCCAGGTGGGCACGCTCCAAGGCTTCGTGCAGAATCTGCTGTTTAATCTGCAGCTGGGCGGGATAGGTGGCATGCTGCAGGTCGCAGCCACCACAGGAACCGTAATAGGGGCAGGGCGGGGTGAGCCGTTCCGGGGCCGGATCGATGATTCGTCTGAGCTCTCCTTCCTTGTGGCCGCGGTAAACCTTGGTTTCGCTGATTACCACTGTTTCACCGGGCAGGACGCCGGGTACCATGACGACCAGGCCGTCAGGAAGCGTGGCCAGCCCTTTGCCGCCGGCAATAACCTTTTTGATGACTATCAGATGTTCCATTTGTACACTGTAGCAGTTTAATGCTAGCGTGTTCAAGATATGAATGAAGAATAAAAGACGACACAAGGATACCAGACGTGAGTACACAGGGCAGGGCTAAAATTCTGATTGTCGACGATGAACGGGTACATCGGTTCATGTTGCGGTCCCTTTTTAGCGAATGGGGCTGGGATGCGGAAGAAGCTGATGACGGTACCACTGCTGTTACCGCGGTAGAGCAGGGGCCTTTTGACGCTATTCTCATGGATGTGCGCATGACCACTATGGATGGCATGGAGGCTCTGAAACAGATTCATGCGATCAATCCGGCTATCCCGGTGATCATCATGACTGCTTTTTCTTCAGTGGACTGTGCTGTAGCTGCCATCAAACAAGGAGCACATGATTACCTGACCAAGCCGCTCGATTTTGACCGGCTGCGTACCACCTTGGAAGTGGCCATGGGGCACCGTCAGCAGGAAGAGGAAGTTGCTGAGTTGGAGGTAGGGCAGCCCTTTGGCGATGATGGCCGGATCATCGGTAAATCGGCGCCGATGCAGGCACTGTGGGATTTGATTGTCCATGTGGCCCCCACAGAGGCTACGGTACTGATCAACGGTGAGTCGGGAACCGGCAAGGAGCTGGTGGCTGCGGCGTTGCACCATAAGAGCCAGCGTGAGCAGGGTCCTTTTGTGAAGGTTAACTGTGCCGCTCTTGCCGAAACCCTGCTGGAATCCGAGTTGTTCGGTCATGAGCGCGGAGCCTTTACCGGGGCCGATCGACGCCGGGAAGGCCGTTTTGTCCAAGCACAAAAGGGGACGCTCTTTCTCGATGAGATCGGTGAAACCTCTCCTGGCATGCAGGCCAAACTCTTGCGGGTCCTTCAGGAGCATGAACTCCAGCGGGTTGGTGGCCAGGAAACCATCAAGGTGAATGTGCGAATTATTGCCGCCACCAACCGGGATCTGGAGGAAGATGTACGGGCTGGCCGTTTTCGGGAGGATCTGTATTACCGTCTCAAAGTGGTGGAAATTGAAGTGCCACCTCTGCGTGAACGACAGGGCGATATTCCCCTGCTGACCACCTATTTTATCGGCCGTTTTGCCGAGAAAAATGGCCGGCAGGTCAGTGGTGTCACTCCCGAATGCATGGATGTGTTGAACCGGTACCCTTGGCCGGGTAATGTTCGCGAACTTGAGCATTCCATCGAGCGAGGGGTGATTCTTATGCGCGGTGATTATCTGGATACCAACGCCTTGCCCTTGGCCATTCAGCGATGGGCTGGAGTGAACGCTCCTCAGGAAGTTGAAGAACCCTCTACCTTGAAGGAAGCGGAAAAAGTCCTGATTCTCAAAACTCTTGAAGAAACCGGTGGCAACCGCAGTGAAGCTGCACGGCGATTACAGATAACCCGTAAAACACTCTTGAACAAGCTGAAGAGTTATAATATAAGCTGAAGTTCAAAACAAAAAGGCCCTGTTTGCAACCGTTCTGGGGAGATCTTTAAGTGACAGGTACCGATTCCGGCGTTGTTCATTGTGCCACCACAACATCCCATTGATATGCCCTTACCCCCAGCCGTAAGAACGTCGAGCCTCCTGCAGACTGCCTATACCCTTTGTCGCTTTCTTCTCGAGGAACGAGATCTGGCCACATTGCTTCAGGGCATCTGCGATCGACTTTCGAGCGGGGAGCTTTACCAGTCGGCCTTGCTCGTGCTGCTTGATCAGGAATCGGGCGGGGTGATCACGGCGGAGACTGGCCTCGGAAAACATTTTGCCTCGGTCATGGCGAAACTCCGGGAAGGACAGATTCCGAATTGCGGGACGCTGGCCCTGCAGGCCGAGGAACGGGAAGCGGTATTCTGCCAGGAATCCAGTTACGGGGATTGTCTCGGTCCCGAGAAACATGCTTGCTGTCCAGCTCTGTGTTCCGCCATTCGTTGCAGTCCTACCCTTTCAGGCTTTCTTACCCTCCGGTTGCCGCCCTCTGTTCAGCCAACTTCCGTTGAATATCAAATTGTTGCCGAACTTGCCGATTCGATCACGCTGGCGCTGCGACAATTGTTCGCCCAAGAGGCCGGAAAAAAGCGGGAACAAGAGCTCAAACGGATCGAGGAACGCTATGAACTGGCCCTACATGCCTCTCAGGCAGGACTGTGGGATTGGAATATCAGGACCGGCGAAATGTATACCAGCCCTGATCATTGGGAATTGCTAGATTACCGGGTGGGAAATAACGACACGGAAACTTCACGGCGTTTTATCCATCCCGATGACCGGGAAAGGGTATTGTTCGTACTTAACGAACATTTAACCGGCAAGACCGATGAATACCGTATTGAGTATCGGGTCCAGGAAAGCGAAGGAGGCTGGACCTGGTTTCTTGACCGCGGCCAGGTAGTGGAACGGGACGAGAACAACATGCCGGTACGCATGACCGGAACCCATCAGAATATCACCCTGCAGAAACGACAGGATCAGGCAGTTGCGGTCGTACAGCAGCAATTGCACGATGCAGTCGATCATGAGCGCAATTTTCTCCAGACCGTGATCGACAGCGCCGGTGACCCCGTTATGGTTATCGATCTTGATTTTAATCTGCTGCTGATCAATCAGTCCGCTGCCCGGCTGGTTCGCGATGGCGAGACCACTTCCATACAGGGAGAAAAGTGCTACCGTCTGTTCTGTGGCGCCGGTGTGCCCTGTCAGGACCTTCGCTTTCCTTGTCCGGTTGCGGAGGTCAAGGCCAACCGTCGGCAGACAAAACTGATCCATAATCCCTATCACGGTAACGGTGTCAATAACACCTTTGAACTCGAAGTTTCGCCGCTCAAAGACAGTCAGGGTGAACTGTACGGTATCATCGAAGTGGCACGGGACATAACCGACCGGTTGCGTATCGAAAAGGAATTGCGCGACAGTCGGTCCCGCCTCTATCGGCTGGCGCACCATGATACGCTTACCGAACTGCCCAACCGCCTGTTGTTTAGAGACCGCCTGACTCAGGCGATCAATAAGGCCGAACGGAACCGGACCGGCGTGGCCGTTCTTTTCCTTGATCTGGACCGGTTTAAGATCATCAATGACACCCTGGGCCATGATGTCGGCGATGCATTGCTGGTCGAGGTGGCGAGCCGGCTGCAGCAGCAGTGCCGCCAATCCGATACCGTGGCCAGGCTGGGCGGTGACGAGTTTGTTTTTATTCTGGAAGCCGTAAGCAGCCGCGAAGATGCGTCGGTGGTTGCCACGAAAATAATGACAGCCCTGGTCCGGCCGGTGGTGGTCAAGGGGCATGAACTCAATATCACCACCAGTATTGGTATCGCTCTCTTTCCAAATGATTCCCGTACAAATGATGGGGTGATCAAGTGTGCCGACATCGCCCTGTATGCCGCCAAGGAAATTGGTCGGAGTAACTTCCAGTTTTTTCGCAAAGACATTCCGCAAAATGGACGGCGGCCGCAACTGGATGATAGTCAATTCCTTCAGGCCATGGAAACGGGACAGTTGTTTATCGATTTTCTGCCGCAATTTGAAGTGGACTCTGGCACTCTCATTGGCTTTGAATCTCTCTTGCATTGGAACCATGAGGAAATGGGGCTCTTGCCGCCGGAGGCCTTTATACCGGCCGCTGACGAGTGCGGTGTGCTCCCCATACTCGACGAGTGGTTATTGAGCGAGGTGTGCAGAGCCCTGCAGTCCTGGCAGCAAGCAGCAAAACACTGCTTGCCGGTAACGATTAATATCGCCTCTCGGCAATTGCTGGAACCGGACTTCCTGTCGATGATTGAACGGGTGACAGTCCAGTATGGCATACCGCCATCCCTGCTGATCCTGGAATTGCGCGAGCGGGCAATCGTCGACGCCACGGTTCAAGGGATGGAGAACATTGAGCAGGTCAGGCGGCTCGGCTTTGCGCTTTCGGTGGATGACTTTGGTGCCGACCGGTGTTCGCTGTCCCGTTTGCAGCGACTTCCGCTTTGCCGTCTTACAATGAGTCGCGAACTGTTCACTGCTGTGCCCCAGGACCAGGCGGCGGCAACTCTGGCGGCCGCCATTATCGATCTGGGCCATACGCTTGGTTTGGCCGTGCTTGCTGATGGTGTCGAGCTGGATGTGCAGCTGGACTTTCTACGTCGCCAAGGATGCGACCAGGCTCAGGGAACCCTGTTGTCTCACCCCAGGGCCAGGGAAGAGGTACTGTCTCTTTTATCCCCTGAAAAGGGCGGTTGACGCCCTCTATCCCCTGTGGTATGACCCCTGCTTGTTTTTTGTGAAATAGAGTTCTTTCACGCCAATACGAAGGTTGGCGGAAGCGGGACGTTCTATTTTATTACTCCGAGTAATCAACCACTTCCTTGAAAGATATTCTCAATGCGTACTGATATTTTGCACATCGGCGCGGGTGAACTGAATTACGAAATCCGCAATATTGTCTGTGTCGGCGAAAAACTCCAGAAGATGGGTGTTCAGGTCAACTGGGAAAATATTGGCGATCCGATTGCCAAGGGAGAACAAGTTCCGGACTGGATGAAGGAAATCGTGGCTGAGGCGGTACGGGAAGATGCTACCTACGGCTACAGTCCGACCAAAGGACTGTTGGCTACCCGTGAGTATGTGGCTGCCTGCACGAATCGTATGGGCGGCGCACAGATCGATGCCGATGACGTCATCTTTTTTAATGGGTTGGGCGATGCCATTTCCAAGGTTTTCGGTTTTCTCAAGAGAACGGCCCGAGTGATTGTGCCCACCCCGAGTTACACAACCCACTCCTCGGCCGAAGCTGCACATGCGGGTGATCAACCGGTTACCTACATTCTCGATCCTAACCATCTCTGGTACCCCGATCTCGAAGATATCGAGAACCACATTAAGTATAATCCGGCAGTGGCCGGTATTCTGGTAATTAACCCCGACAATCCCACTGGTGCTGTATATCCGGCGGATGTGATGCGTGCTATTGTCGAAATTTGCGAGAAAAACGATCTCTTTATCGTCTGTGATGAAATCTATCAGAATATGACCTACAACGGTACGGTATCGGCGCCGTTGTGCACTGTGATAGGCGATAAGGTTCCGGCGCTTTGTATGCGTGGTATTTCCAAGGAAATGCCTTGGCCGGGCAGCCGCTGTGGCTGGATCGAGGTCTATAATCGGCATCGCGATCCGATGTTCGCCACTTATGTGCAGTCCATTGTTAACGCCAAGATGCTCGAGGTCTGCTCAACCACCTTGCCGCAAGCAGTATTGCCGCGAATCAAGGAACATCCGCAGTATCGGGTGCATCTCAAGGAACGGATCAGACGCTATGAACGCTATTCCAATCTTGCCTACGATATTCTAAAAAATGTAAAAGGATTACTCGTTAATCGGACCAACGGAGCCTTCTACATGAGCGCGGTTTTTGAGGAGTGGGTACTGAATCTCCACCAGACCCTGCCGATCGAGAACGAGGAAGTCCGCGAAACCGTGGAGCGTCTGGTTTCCGGCCCTAACATCCAGCCGGATAAGCGGTTTGTCTATTACCTGCTGGCGGCAACCGGTATTTGCGTGGTCCCGCTTTCCTCCTTTGCCACCGATCTGCAGGGCTTCCGTATTACCCTGCTGGAGAAAAATGAGGATGATTTTGTTCATATTTTCAAGACGATAGCCAGTAGCATCAAGAGGTATGTCAACTCGCATCAGAGTTGCGCGCATTGCTGCTGACTCAGGGTATCGGCTCAAAACCGGATGCGATGCATGCCCCTGCCGCCGTTTCCCGTGGCAGGGGCTTTTTTTTATTATTTTTTCAGCGTTTCGGTAGCTTTTTATAGGTTTTTTCCCTTTTTAAATCCCTTTTTCCCGCCCTTGACACTGGATTTTCCCATACTTATTGTTCGCACCAGATTTGACCGGCCCACCCGCCGCAAAGCATATCAATCACGAATAGAAATTCACTAGCGCAACATGCAACCAGAACAAGGAGAAATTAGGTGATAGACGAGACAAAAGAACAGGAACCTGTCGGAGAACAACAAGCATCGGAAATCCCCGAAGACCTGGACAATGTGGAGGCTATTACAGAGGACGAGGGAAATCCGGAGCAGGAGATTGAATCACTGCAGCAGGAGCTCAATGATACGCGAGATCAGTTAATGCGGGTTGCTGCCGAATTCGAAAATTTTAAAAAGCGGATGGAGCGGGAAAAGAGCAAGCTGCTGAAGTATGCCGGCGAGAACATCCTCCGTGAGTTGTTGACCAGCTTGGACAATCTGGATAGGGCGGTCGAGCAGGGGAACGCCGCAGCCGATGATGAAAGCAAAAAATTGCAATCCATGCTGGAAGGGCTGGAGCTGACCAGAAAAGGATTGGTGGCGACCCTTGAACGGTTTGGTGTGGAGCCCTTGAATGCTGTGGGGTTAGCGTTTAATCCGGACGAGCATGATGCCCTGACCATGGAGGCCAGTGATGAAATGCCTAGCAATCATGTGCTGCGTGAGTATGCCCGGGGGTATCGTTTCAAAGATCGAGTGTTACGGCACGCTCAGGTTGTAGTTTCGAGCGGACCTGCAAAAGAGGCTTGACAAGGCAAGGTTCATTCGCAAAGTAGCAAAAAGAAACACCTCAAATAAAGATTTTACAGGCTTTATGCCGACTACAAATACAGGATACAGGAGAGAAGTATTATGGGCAAAATAATAGGGATCGACTTAGGAACCACCAACTCATGCGTGGCAATCATGGAGGGTGGTGATCCTAAGGTTATTGAAAATAGCGAGGGTAACAGGACAACCCCTTCCATCGTTGCTTTTTCCGACAGTGCAGAACGTTTGGTCGGACAGATTGCAAAGCGCCAAGCAGTCACCAACCCCACCCGGACACTGTTTGCCATTAAACGGTTGATCGGTCGGAAATTTAATGATGCCGAGGTGAAAAAGTCTATTGGTATCAGTCCGTTCACCATCGTTGAAGGCCCTGGAGGCGATGCTGTTGTAGAAGTAGACGGTAAGACCTATACCGCAGCTGAAATTTCAGCAATGATTCTTGGCAAAATGAAGCAGACCGCCGAGGAATATCTCGGTGAAACGGTTACCGACGCGGTTGTAACCGTTCCCGCCTATTTTAACGATGCTCAACGGCAGGCGACCAAGGATGCTGGTAAAATTGCCGGACTGAATGTTCAGCGGATTATTAACGAGCCGACAGCCGCTTCTTTGGCCTATGGTTTGGATAAAAAAGGTGAAGAGAAGATTGCGGTCTTCGATCTCGGCGGCGGCACCTTTGATGTGTCCATCCTCGAGATCGGCGACGGTGTCTTTGAGGTCAAGTCGACCAACGGCGACACCTTCCTCGGCGGCGAAGATTTTGACATGCGCATTGTCAACTGGCTGGCCGATGAGTTCAAGCGTGAGCAGGGCGTTGACCTGCGCAACGACAAAATGGCATTGCAGCGTCTGAAAGAAGAGGCCGAGAAGGCGAAAAAAGAGCTGTCCTCTGCCATGGAAACAGATATCAACCTGCCATTCATCACCGCTGATGCCACCGGGCCCAAGCATCTCAATGTTAAATTGAGCCGGGCCAAACTGGAAACTCTGGTGGATGACTTGATTGATCGCTGTGAGGGGCCTTGCCGTACTGCCTTGAAAGATGCGGGATTAAATCCTGCCGATATCGACGAGGTCATCCTGGTGGGTGGAATGACCCGTATGCCCAAAGTACAGGAAAAGGTTAAGGCTATCTTCGGAAAAGAGCCGCACAAAGGCGTGAATCCCGATGAGGTTGTTGCCATTGGCGCTGCCATTCAGGGTGGTGTCCTTAAAGGCGATGTCAAAGACGTACTGTTGCTCGATGTCACTCCGTTGTCTCTGGGGATCGAAACCCTGGGCGGCGTTATGACCAAATTGATCGAGAAGAACACCACAGTGCCGACCAAGAAAAGTCAGGTCTTTTCCACGGCTGCAGATAATCAACCGGCGGTTTCCATCCATGTTCTCCAGGGCGAACGCGAGATGGCACAGTACAACAAGACCATCGGTCGTTTCGAACTGGCAGATATTCCGATGGCTCCCCGCGGTGTGCCGCAGATCGAGGTTACCTTTGATCTTGATGCGAACGGTATCCTTCATGTTTCAGCTAAGGATCTCGGTACCGGCAAAGAACAGTCTATTCGGATCACCGCTTCTTCCGGTCTTTCAGAAGACGAGATCGAGCGGATGAAAAAGGATGCTGAGTTGCATGCTGAAGAGGATAAAAAACGAAAAGAGGTGGTTGAGGCAAAAAATAATGCCGATTCCATGATCCATATGACCACCAAGAGCCTGGCCGAACTCGGCGACAAGGTCGATGCCGAGACCAGGGGGAATGTGGAAAAAGAGATCGATAATCTGAAAAAAGCCTTGGAGGGTGAAGACCTGGCCACTATCAAGGCGGCTACTGAGGCGTTGACCCAGGCTTCGCATAAACTCGCCGAATTGATGTATGCCCAGGCCAAGGGGCAGCAGGGTGGAGATGCCGGAGCCGGCGCAGCGGGAGCGGGGAATGCAGGTGGTGCGAAAAAAGGCAAAGATGACGATGATGTCGTCGATGCCGATTTTGAAGAAGTGAAATAATAGGTCTTCCTTCCCTACAGGAAGGTGCCAGAGCTTGGGAGTGCAGAGTATTCTGCACTCCCATTTTTTTTGCAATTGCGCTATAACGCTGCCATTTGCAAATTTTTTATTATCCTTCTGAGCAAAGAGAGACTCATGAAACGAATATTATCAGGAATACAACCTTCTGGGAAACTCCATATCGGCAACTATTTCGGTATGATGCAATCGATGATCCGTCACATGGATTCAGCCGAACTCTATGTTTTCATTGTCGACCTGCACGCCCTGACTTCGGTTCAAGATCGCGATCGTCTGCGGCTGGGCACTTTGGAGGCCGCGGCTGATTTTATCGCCCTTGGTCTGGATCCGGATCGGTGCACATTTTGGGTGCAGTCCGATGTTCCGGAAGTCTGTGAGTTGAGTTGGATGCTGTCAATTCTTACCCCTATGGGTTTATTGGAACGGTGCCATTCGTACAAAGACAAGATAGCCAAAAATATCGCGGCAAGTCACGGCCTTTTTGCCTATCCGGTGTTGATGGCTGCGGATATCCTTCTGTACCAGGCGGAAATCGTTCCTGTGGGTAAGGATCAGAAACAGCACCTTGAGGTGGCGCGAGATATAGCTATGCGATTCAATAATACCTATGGCGAGACCTTTATTATACCGGAACCGGAAATTAGTGAAAATACGGCGATTGTTCCTGGCCTTGACGGTCAAAAAATGTCCAAGTCCTACGGCAACACCATCCCTATTTTTTTAGAGGAAAAAGCCCTGCGTAAAAAGGTGATGGCTATCCAGACCGACGCTACACCGGTTGAAGCCCCCAAAGATCCTGAAAAATGTAATCTATATGCCTTGCTCAAACTTTTTGCACCGGCGGAAAAAATGCAGGAGGTCCATGAACTGTATGTGAACGGCGGCGCTGCCTACGGGTATCTGAAACAGGATCTATTCGAGCTGATCAACGATTATTTTGCCCCTGCCAGGGCAAGAAAAAAAGAGCTGCTCGATAATCCGGATTATCTGCGCCAAGTTTTAGCCAGAGGTGCTGAAAAAGCCAGGGCTAAAGCACAAGTGACCCTAAATCTTGCTCGTGACCGGGTGGGATTGAAATATTGATGCCAAGGAAGGGGGAGCGCGAGCGGTTTGTTTCTGAACCGACGGTCGTTCTGAGAAGAGTGTAACCAACTAGGCGGGAATTTGATCCCGCCTAGTTGGTGTTTTGAAAAAAGAATTAGAAGCTTACCAATTCGACATCAAAAACCAGCCAGGCGTTTGGCGGGATAACGCCACCTGCGCCACGCTCGCCATAGGCGAGTTCCGGTGGAATGATCAGTGTTCGTTTTTCGCCTGTGGTCATTTGACTCAAGGCTTCATCCCAGCCCTGTATAACCCGACCTGTCCCCACTGGAAAGGCAATAGGTTCGCCGCGGTCGTAAGAGCTGTCAAACTTTCGGTTTCCTTGTAAAAGGCGACCGGTATAGTGGACCTTGATGGTGGTACCGACTGCAGGGGGGGCGCCTTCGCCTTTCTTTTCAATTTGGTAGTATAGGCCGGATTTGCTCCGTACAGCCTTGGACCAACGTTCATGAATCGTTTTTTCGATCTTTTTCTGCTGTTCTTTCTCTTCTTTGGTTTCTTTTTCTTTAATTAATGCCAAGGCGGCATCAAAGGCGGCCTGGTCTGTCTTGAACTGCTCCGCTTCTTTGCCAACTCGTATAATCTCAACGGTTTTTATAACGTCGCCCTGGGCTATAGCATTGACGACGTCCTGACCTTCAATGATCCGGCCAAACACTGTGTGATGGTCATCAAGGTGAGGGGTGGGGACGTGCGTGATGAAAAATTGACTGCCATTGGTTCCGGGCCCGGCATTTGCCATGGACAAAATACCTGGGCTGTCGTGTCGCAGGCTCTTGTCGAACTCGTCAGGAAAGGTGTAGCCGGGACCACCAGTACCGGTTCCAAGGGGACATCCCCCCTGGATCATAAAATTGGCAATGACCCGATGAAACGTCAGGCCATTATAAAAAGGGGTGCCGGTGGGTTTGTCACTCCCTCCCAGATGGAGGGATCCCTCGGCCAGGCCAACAAAGTTGATCACGGTCAATGGTGTCTTATTGTACAGCAGTCTGAGCAGGATTTCTCCTTTGTTGGTGGTGATTTTAGCATAAAGTCCATCTTTCATTTTCTTTTCCTCGGCAGATGATGCTGGTTGTACGGAACAAAAAAGCAGCGTAAACAGGAGCAGCAGTGAGAGCAGTCTGTTCATTCAGGCCTCCGGCGATACGTGTTTTGTTCTCAGAAGTCAATTACTCCACCCCGTGTGAGATCTCGGTTGCGGGCGGCATGCAGAATCAGGCTTGCTTACAAGGCGGATACCTGCTTGTCAATGAAAATGATATAATCCGCAGCGCTTTGCGATTGAAATATGACGGCAATTCAGTGTGTTAACGGTCATCGACACTCGTGTCGCATTCGCTGAGGGACAAGTTTGGATTTATTGTAATCCTTTTGATCCGTTTCCAGTGCGCCGCTATGGTAGGTGCCTTAATCACTTTCTGAGTGAAAAGAGCCTCTTTTTTCAGCACTTCGGTGAATCAGGGTTGACGTGTGATGGTGATCCTGGTTAAATGAATGGATTTTTTTTGCGCTATGCAGAATTTCTTTTGGTTTTAGGAGGCTATTGGATAGATTGCTGTACCTGCTCTACAGTGCCTTGGGAACCTGTTTGTACCTGATTGTTCTTCTTTTCTTTCCTTTGATTCGTTTGTGGGGCGGCAGGATAGGATACGGGCTTGAGCAACGCTTGGGTAGGTATACCGATCTGCAAGGCAGCAAAACATCAGGGCAGCGGATTATCTGGATCCACGCTTCTTCAGTGGGTGAAGCGCAAGCGGCAATGATTCTGATCGCTGAATTACTTCATAGCATCCAGGGATTGCAGGTTATCCTCACCTCGAGTACTGAGCAGGGAAACCGAGTGGCTCGTCACCGTCTGCCCGAAAACGTGGCCTGTCTGATGGCACCGCTCGATGCACCGGCGGCTGTCAAACGAGCATTGCGCGCAATACGGCCTGATCTGTACATCTGTCTTGAAACTGAACTGTGGCCAGTATTGTTGACCGAGGTTCGGCAGGCCGCAATTCCCATGCTTCTGCTCAATGGTCGACTCTCTGAGCGATCGTATGATCGTTATCGACAGATACCTCATTTCATGCGATCCCTGCTGAACGGGTTTCAATCGGTCGCCGTCATCACCGAGGCCGATGGTCGACGCTTTGCCGGTCTCGGTGCTCCAGCGCATCGAATTCAGGTCTGCGGCAACTTGAAATATGATATGCCGGCCGAGCACTCTAGCCAGTTACGTGCGTCTTATCGTAAGCGTTTGGGTGTCGTCGATCAGATAATTTTTATGTGCGGCTCAACCCATGAAGGTGAAGAGGCGTTGCTGTTGCCTGTTTTTCAACAACTTGCAGCTTCTGTTCCTTTGGTTTGGATTATAGCGCCTCGCCATATGGAACGATTATCGGCGGTGCAGGATTTTTTTCGCCGATCCGGACTGGCCTTTGATCGCTACTCGGAACTGGCAACGAAACCACGCTCTGCCGCAATTGTTCTCCTTGATACCATGGGTGATCTAGCCGATCTTTACAGCAGCGGCGATTATATCTTTTGCGGCGGCAGTCTGGTTGAGCGTGGCGGGCACAATATAATGGAAGCGGCCCGATGGGGGCGTCCTGTATACTTCGGACCCTACATGAAAGACTTTCGCGATGCAGCCAATCTGTTAACTGCGGGAGGCGGCGGTTTTCAAGTGCAGAATGCTGAAGAGTTGGCAACCCTGTTGCGGGATCATCTGAACCGTCCCGAAACGTACCAAAGGGTCTGCTCCAAGGCAGCAGCAATTGCCGCGCAGCAGCGGGGCGCGGTCGAGCGGCAGGCAGGTATCGTGAGGCAACTGCTGGCCGCGACCGAAAAAGAGGCGGGAACTGCCGCTTTTCTTTCCTGACCCTTGGCGTCAAGGGCGTGACGTGATTACCATGCTCTTTGCAATGAGTTCACCCTGGCTCACCACTGCGGTTGAGCTGCATCATTATCGTTAATAACAATACATCACCGGCATTCGCTATTTCTTAGGTAACAGATGAAAGCAATAATTGGACTTGAAGACGGCACAGTGATGACTGCGCGCTCCTTTACCGGATCAGGTGAGGCTGTGGGCGAAATTGTGTTTAATACCAGCATGAGCGGTTACCAGGAGGTGCTCACCGATCCTTCTTACACCGGGCAGCTGGTGACCATGACCTACCCTCTTATAGGCAACTATGGTGTCAATCCGGAGGATATGGAATCCGCCCGGGTGCATCCGCGTGCCTTTCTGATGCGCGAATATCAGAACAAGCCGAGCAATTACCGTTCCACAGGTAATTTGGCTGATTTCCTTAAAACGCATGGTGTGCTGGGAATTGAAGGTTTGGATACCCGGATGTTGACCCGGTTGATCAGGACGACCGGTGCCATGAAGGCCGTGATTTCCACCGAAGACTTGGACGCCGATTCAGTGGTCCGTCGCGCTCGTGAATGGGCTGGCCTTGTTGGCCGCGATATGGTAGCCCGAGTGGCGACTGTCGACACCTATCGCTGGGAGGGGAATGCACCGGTTATGGGCAGCGGGTTTCCGGAAAACGCGGATGCACGGTTCAAGGTGGTTGCTTACGATTTTGGTATCAAATACAATCAGTTGCGCTTGCTGACCCGCAAAGGTTGCCGGGTGTTGGTGGTTCCGGCAACGACGTCGGCAGAAGAGGTCTTAGCTCTTGCACCCGATGGTCTCTTTCTTTCCAACGGACCGGGCGATCCGGCCGGGGTACAAGGCGTGGTTGGAAATATCAAGCAATTGCTGGGTAAGGTGCCGATTTTTGGGATCTGTCTTGGTCACCAGATGCTGGGCCTCGCGTACGGTGGAACGACCTATAAACTCAAGTTCGGCCATCGGGGCGGAAATCAGCCGGTAAAAGATTTGCTTACTGGCAAGGTAGAGATTACTTCTCAGAACCACGGCTTCTGCGTCGATCCCGCCAGTTTGCCGCCTTCTGTTGAAGTTACCCATATCAATCTCAACGATGGCAGCCTTGAGGGAATGCGTCATCGCGAATGGCCCGTTTTTTCAGTGCAGTATCATCCTGAACATGCCCCGGGTCCCCATGATGCCGAATATCTTTTTGACCGGTTTATTCAACTGATGGAGCAGGCGAGCTGATTGCTCGATGGAACGTGAAACATGCCTAAACGGACAGACATACATAAGATACTTATCATCGGCTCCGGGCCGATCATCATCAGCCAGGCCTGCGAATTCGATTATTCCGGTGCACAAGCGGTCAAGGCCTTAAAAGAAGAGGGCTTCGAGGTCGTGCTGATCAACTCCAATCCGGCGACCATCATGACCGATCCCGGACTTGCCGACCGAACCTATATTGAACCTATCACCCCGGAATGTGTGGCCAAGGTTATCGAGCGCGAACGGCCCGATGCCCTCTTGCCGACCCTTGGGGGCCAAACCGGGCTGAATACCGCCATTAAGGTCGCGGAGATGGGCGTCCTGGAAAAATACGGAGTGGAACTTCTGGCGGCGAACATTGATGTCATTCGCAAGGCAGAGGGACGGGAAGAATTCCGCGAAGCCATGTATAAGATTGGCCTTAAGGTGCCGGAGTCCGCCATTGTCCATACCATCGAAGAAGCCATGGCAGCGGGAGAACAGATAGGGTTTCCGATTATTGTCCGTCCTAGCTTCACCCTGGGAGGAACTGGCGGCGGTGTAGCCTATAATCGTACCGAACTCAATCGAATGGCAACCGCAGGTATTGATCTGTCCATGACCAACGAGATCATGCTCGAGCGCTCATTGCTTGGTTGGAAGGAGTATGAATTGGAAGTGATGCGCGACTGTAATGATAATGTCGTCATCATCTGTTCTATCGAGAACATCGATGCCATGGGTGTGCATACCGGTGATTCCATCACCGTAGCTCCGGCCCAGACCCTGAGTGACCGCGAATATCAAGAAATGCGTGATGCCGCCATCGCTATCATCCGAGAAATTGGAGTGGAAACCGGTGGTTCCAATGTTCAGTTTGCCGTTAACCCGGCAGACGGCGAACTCATGGTTATTGAGATGAATCCCCGGGTCTCGCGTTCCTCGGCCCTGGCTTCCAAGGCAACGGGGTTTCCAATTGCCAAGATCGCAGCCAAACTGGCGGTCGGTTACACCCTGGATGAGATCAAAAACGATATTACCCGGGAAACCTATGCCTCGTTCGAGCCGACTATTGACTACTGCGTGGTAAAAATTCCTCGCTGGACCTTTGAGAAATTTCCGGAAGCTGAAGATATCCTGAGCACCGCCATGAAATCGGTGGGCGAGACCATGGCGATTGGCAGAACTTTCAAGGAAGCCTTTCAGAAAGGCATGCGCTCGCTTGAAGTCGGCCGCATGGGATTTGGTTTCGACGGTAAGGACGATATGTCCGAGATGCATCAGGACGATCTTGATCAAGGGTTGAATCGACCCAACTCAAAACGTATCAGCTATATTTTTGAGGCGTTGCGGCGCGGCATGAGCATAGACCGCATCTATGATCTCAGTAAGATTGATCCCTGGTTTCTGCATAATTTCAAGCAGCTGGTTGATAAAGGTGAAGAGATTCAGCAACGCGGGTTTACCGGTCTTGACCACGATTTTTTATATGCAGTTAAACAGTACGGTTTTTCGGACGTGCAGTTGGCCTTTCTGACCGGAACCTCGGAGGACGATATCCGCAAACTGCGAATTGATCTAGGATTGGAGCCGGCCTATAAGCTGGTGGATACCTGTGCCGCCGAGTTTGAGTCATATACTCCGTACTATTATTCCACCTATGAGCAGGAAGACGAGGCGAAACCGAGCGATCGCAAGAAAATCATGATTCTCGGTGGGGGGCCTAACCGTATCGGTCAGGGGATTGAATTTGACTATTGTTGTGTACATGCTGCTTTTGCCCTGTATGAGATAGGGGTCGAATCCGTGATGGTGAACTCCAATCCGGAAACGGTATCCACCGACTATGACACCTCGGACAAGCTCTACTTCGAGCCGCTGACCCGCGAGGATGTCCTGAATATCATTGAGCGTGAAAAACCCGATGGCGTCATTGTCCAATTCGGCGGTCAGACGCCGCTCAATCTGGCGGTACCGTTAGCCAAGGTCGGAGTGCCGATCGTCGGAACCCCGCCGGACGCCATTGATCGGGCCGAGGATCGCAAGCGGTTTCAACAATTTCTTCAGAAATTGGGTTTGCGGCAGCCGGCCAACGGCACCGCCCATACCCTGGAAGAAGCCTTGGCCATTGCCGGCGAGATCGGCTATCCGGTGGTTATGCGTCCCTCCTACGTGCTGGGCGGACGTGATATGCGGATTGTTTACAATGAGCAGGGCATCCGTAATTTCATGGCGCTTCCTGGCATGGCCGGCGGCGAACATCCGATACTCCTCGACCAATTCCTCAAAGACGCCATTGAGGTTGACGTAGACGCCGTCAGTGACGGCCAGATGACTGTTATCGGCGGCATCATGGAGCATATCGAGGAGGCGGGCATTCATTCCGGTGATTCGGCCTGTGTTTTACCGCCCCATACCCTGTCCGCCGCAATGATTGCAGAAATCACAGCGGCAACCAAGGCTATGGCCGAAGAACTCGGGGTTGTCGGCCTGATGAATGTCCAGTATGCGGTACAGGGCCAGACGCTGTATATCCTCGAGGTTAATCCCCGGGCATCGCGGACCGTGCCTTTTGTCTCCAAGGCTACCGGGGTACCGTTGGCCAAAATAGCCACCAAGGTGATGCTGGGTATGACTCTGGAGCAACTGGGATTCACCCAGGAAAAAATTCTGCCCCACTGGGCGGTGAAAGAAGCGGTCTTTCCCTTTGACCGGTTTCCCAATGTTGACACCTTGTTGGGGCCGGAGATGAAATCCACCGGCGAAGTCATGGGGATCGATGACGATCTGGGGCAGGCTCTGGCCAAATCACAGATGGCTGCCGGGTCGCAGTTGCCCATGAGCGGCACGGTATTTATCAGCGTCCGCCATGGCGATAAAGAGGCGGTGGTCCCGGTGGCTAAGAAGCTCGATGCGCTTGGCTATGCGATCCTGGCAACCAGGGGCACTGCTGCCAAACTGGCGCAAAGCGGTGTCGTGTGTACAGAGGTCAATAAGATATCCCAGGGCCGGCCGCATATTCTTGACAAAATCGAAGACGGTAAGGTGCAGTGGATTATCAATACCTCCGCCGGTACCCGGACAACCGAGGATTCGTACATCATCAGACGAGCGGCTTTGGACTACCATATCCCCTACACGACAACCATCACCGGCGGCCTGGCGATGACGTTGGCCATGGAATCCCTGCGGCAGAAAGAAGTGGGGGTCAAGACGATTCAGGAGTTTGCAAAGTACATTGACTGAAAGGAAATCGGTGTTAATGTAGGTTATTCAAATGAATGTGAGTAATTTTTCTGATTTTTTTTTCGACGATGATTTTTTGGAGATAATTTTTGAATACCTTTTATAAAAATTTAAGTATGTGGCTGGTTATCGGCCTGACCATGATCCTGCTGTTCCAACTGTTCAATAAACCGCAGCAACAGAGCGACTCCATAACCTACAGTGAGTTTTGGTCGAACGTGGAAAAAGGAGCCATCAACAAGGTCAGTATCCAGGGTGGAGAAATTTCGGGGGTTGGCCAGGATGGACGTCCGTTTAAAACCGTTGCGCCCAACGATACCGAGCTGATTCCCATGCTCAGGCAGTCCGATGTCAATATCTCGGTGAAAAGACCGGAGGAAACCCCCTGGTACATGACGATTTTCATTTCCTGGTTTCCGATGCTGCTTCTGATCGGTGTCTGGATCTTCTTTATGCGGCAGATGCAGATGGGTGGCAAGGGAGGGGCGCTTTCTTTTGGCAAAACCAGGGCGAAGCTGCAGGGAGAAGGTGAAGTTAAGGTCACCTTCAAGGATGTAGCCGGTATTGACGAAGCTAAGGAGGAGTTGGAGGAAATCATCGATTTTCTTCGTGACCCGCAGAAATTCACTAAACTCGGCGGCCGTATACCCAAAGGCGTACTGCTTGCCGGTTCTCCTGGTACGGGTAAGACATTATTGGCCCGTGCCATTGCAGGTGAAGCAGGCGTTCCATTTTTCACTATTTCCGGATCGGATTTTGTTGAGATGTTCGTCGGTGTTGGGGCCTCCCGTGTTCGCGACCTTTTTAACCAAGGAAAGAAAAATGCGCCCTGTATCATCTTTATCGACGAGATTGATGCGGTTGGTCGTCATCGTGGTGCCGGTTTGGGTGGCGGGCACGATGAGCGCGAACAGACCCTTAATCAGTTGCTGGTCGAAATGGATGGTTTCGAGGGAAACGATGGCGTCATTATTATTGCCGCAACCAACCGGCCCGATGTTCTCGACCCGGCGCTGTTGCGTCCCGGACGCTTCGACCGTCAGGTGGTTGTGCCCGTTCCTGATGTCAAAGGAAGGGAGCAAATTCTTGAAATTTATGGAAAAAAGACCAAGCTGGCTGCCGATGTGGAGATGGCGGTTATTGCTCGGGGTACCCCTGGCTTTTCCGGAGCTGACCTGGAGAATCTGGTCAACGAGGCTGCTCTGATGGCTGCTCGCGAGGGCAAGGATGTTGTCGATGCCTCGCATTTGGAGCGCGCCAAGGACAAGGTGATGATGGGAGCGGAGCGGAAGTCCATGATCATCAGCGACCGGGAAAAGGAAATTACTGCCTATCATGAGGCGGGGCACGCACTGGTCGCTCGTTTGCTGCCTGGCACCGATCCCATCCATAAAGTTACCATTATACCGCGCGGCCGCGCTCTGGGCTTAACCATGCAATTGCCCATGGATGAAAAATACACCCATGCTCGGGGGTATTTACTGAATTCCATAGCTATTCTTTTCGGTGGCCGGGTTGCAGAAAAATTGGTTTTTGATGAGATCACCACCGGGGCCGGAAATGATATTGAACGGGCCAGCGAATTGGCGCGTAAAATGGTCTGTGAGTGGGGAATGAGCGAAGAACTGGGACCCTTGTCCTATGGAAAGAAGGAAGAACAAATCTTTCTTGGCAGGGAAATCGCGCAGCACCGCGATTACAGTGAACTTACTGCCCAAAAAATTGATGGTGCCGTGAAACAGATCATTGTCGAAGCAAACGATAAAGTAACACGCATGCTGGAAGAAAACCGGGATATCCTCAAGGCGATTGCTGATGAACTCCTTGAAAAGGAAACCATCATACTGGAAGATATGGACCGGATCATCAATGAACTGCGAGGGACACAATCTGAAGAAACAGCGGAGGAAACGGCGGAGCCAGCCGAAGCCTGACGTCTTTTCTGCGTATAAACACAGGGTGGGTCGAATTCTTTCGAGAATTTAACCCACCCTTTTTTTTGGAGTTTCGATTATGGAGGGCAAGGTGCAGGTAATGGGTATTCTCAATGTCACACCGGATTCTTTTTCCGATGGCGGGCGCTGGGATTCTGAAGCCAGATTAGCACAACGGATCGAGCAACTGCTGACCGAAGGAGCCGATAGTATCGATGTCGGCGGTGAATCGACGCGACCTTTTGCCGAACCGGTGAGTGCGGAAGAGGAGTTGGTTCGGGTGTTGCCGGCGATTCGGAAAATTCGCGAACGCAGTGCCATCCCCATTTCCATCGATACCACAAAAGCCGTGGTGGCCAGAGAGGCCCTGGCTGCCGGCGCCACCATGATCAACGATATTTCCGCCCTTCGGAATGATCCGGAAATGATCAAGGTTGTCCGGTCCTATGACGGGCCGGTGATCATCATGCATATGCAGGGAACTCCAGGTGATATGCAGATTCGACCTGAATACGGGGATGTGGTCGTTGCTATCAATGCTTTTTTTACAGAGCGGATTGTCTGGCTGCTAAAACAGGGCATCGATCACGGGCGGATCGTTCTAGACCCGGGTATCGGTTTCGGTAAGACTCTGGAGCATAATATCGTTATTCTCCGTAATATTGCGAAGTTTAAGCAGCATGGCTGCCCGGTGCTGATCGGTCACTCCCGCAAGTCTTTTCTCGGACATTTGTTGGACATTCCTGTAGACGAACGCGATTGCCCCACCGCCATCGTTTCCGCCTTTTGCATGCAACAGGGGGCTGATATCCTCCGGGTGCATGATGTCCAAGCAACCCGCCAGGCGGCGCTATTACACTCGGCGTTAATGAGAAGGCCCTGACTGTTTGCAGCCGGATTTGTTGTTATTGTTTCGGGTGTCCCATGGGGAGGGACATCCCTGCTGCCGTTCCTGAAAGCTCGACATCTATATTCAGTTTTTTCTGGCCCCGCAGAACACTAACCTGGACAATATCTCCTATTTTTTTATCCATCAATCCGATTTTGATATCAGCGATACGGGTCACTGGTTGGCCTTCTAACGTAAGAATTCTGTCTTGCTCCTTCAGTTTGGACGCACCCGCCAGGCCATGGGGACTGATGCCTATGATGCGTACACGCCCTGGTTCCCCCTCCGCTCCTTCCTCCTTGAGCATAACTCCCAGCTTTCCGGCTGGACTGAGTTCGATTGATTGGGTAAACATCAGGTAATCGAACTGGTCTTCGCCATATTCCTCCTGATTGATGGTCGCTATTACCCGTTGCACGATGTTCGGTATCCTGCGTTCCACCCGGGGGGGGATGCCACTATCCTTGACCACATGGCCGTTACCCGCCAGGACCAGCATCCGGTGCTCGGGATATCGCTGTAGCGCCAGGACTATCGATTCTGCCATGGTTTCATCCCAGAGTGCCTGGGCCTGGAGAAATCCGGTAAAGCTAGCCCCATGGGGAGAATCATGCTGACCGTGAACTGCTTCTAATCGTTGCCGATAACCGGGGAGGTCGAGATCCCGTTCTTGAACTACCTGGGACAGTTGCTCTGGTGTTAGTCCATCGGTGGAACCTTCGGCATAGACCCGGCGGGTAATAGCTTTGTCCAGGTTCAAACCCAAAAGTGGAATATTCCGATCCCTGGCGAATTGGATGATCTCGCGATACAGCCGGTAGTCATATCCCCAGACCTCAAAATACCCGCTGGCGCTGATAAATTCCGCTTCGTTGATCTTCCCTTGAATATAGTCATCCAGAGCCTGTTGTCGGGAACGGGGGAACATCTCTAATCCTATGATCAGCGGGATTTTGCGGGCGTCCAGTGCTTGAAGGATTTGGAGCTGAAGCAGATGGCTGCCGTATTCGGTATGCGTTTCCCCTGTATAAATTACCCGGCTTTGAGCCAGATCATCGATAATTCGCTCAAAATCAAGAATTGCCCGTGTCTGTACACCGCTAGGCTTTTTCAACAAGGGGAGAACAATTCCCTCTGACGAAGTGCGGGTTGCTTTTTCGATATTTTTTCCGTCGTTAAAATGCAGAAGGGAATAGCCTCCGTAATGCGCTATTTTATTGGCGGCTTTGCGGCTTTCCACGCTCGAGCTGCTGTCGACCAGCACCATTACTTGTTCTTGATTGAGCGGTGAGCGACGGACATCAAGGTGAAACCCTTCAGTTTGCGCAGTCGGTTCAGCGAAGAGGCTGCGACGGGTAGGAGAATCGTCGAGAAAAAGCCAGCTGCCCTGGTTGAGCATACTGTTTTTTACTGCTGAGAGAGGCATTATACGGCAGCCAAGTTGCTGTAAGGTTGCAATCAGCGGTTGATAGGCTGACGCCACGTCGGCCACTGGAATGAGCACTGTTTTTTGCTCAGCTCCGAGGAACTGTGACCAGGTGGGAGGTTGTTCGGCGGCATCAATCCGCCGCATGAGATGGTATTCACCGTCAATGACCAGGCTCGTGGGAAGACTGCCCAGTTCCAACGAAACCGGTCGCCTTGTGCTGTTGGTATGAATGGTGGTCGCCATCTCGCCGGCAAGAGTTCGTACGCGGATCGGGATATCGAGCAGATAGGGCTGCACAGTGTCCTGCACCAAATCAAAATTCAAGATCGCTCGGCCTTTGCGTTGATCAATCTTGGTGTTTTCGACAGCGATGATCGGAATATCCGTTCGTTCCAACCATTGCTGGAAAAAAGGTTGCACCTCTTTTGCCGAACTGCGCCTGAAAGCCGACTCCAAATCCTTCCACCCTGCCCGATGTCCTCGCATTTGTTGATAGAAATGCCGTAATCCCTCTGTAAAAGCCTCCTCACCGATCCTATGCCGCAACATGTGAAAAAACATAGCTGATTTGTCGTAGCCTATTGCCCGTGCTATCCGACCAGTCGGCTGGCTATCGCCTGCACCCCGAAAGGAGGTGAGCGCAGTAGCCTTCCCCGGATGGACATACGCCTGGTAACGAACCAACGCCGATTTCCGGAATTCAGCCCCCTGACCTTTCTCGGCTGCAAAACTATGATCGGCAAGATAGGTGGTCAGCCCTTCACTCCAGTTGCCGCCGTTGTCGTCGACAAGTACCGCATTGCCAAACCAGGAATGCAAAACTTCATGACCAAGTGAGGTGTCCAGGATAAAGGGCAGGCGAAGGACTGCGTGACCGAGCAAGGTGAAGGTCGGCAGTCCGTATCCCGTGGGCAATCTGTTTGCCACAATTGCAAAACGTTTGTACGGGAAAGGGCCGATCAATTGTTGGTACCGGTCAATAAGCGCTGCTGTTTTTTTGAGATAGGCATCGGACAGCGCGGTGTCCTCGTGAAAAAAATAGGTGGAGAGGGTGATGCCGGATACGTGTTTTGATCGTACAATGTAGGGCCCCGCAACGAAGTGCAGGCTGCGAAGTGGTTGCGCCAAGGAGAAGGAGACCTGTTTACCGCTACCATCCCACTGGGTTTTGATCGAGTCGGCCTCGCTGATTGCTTCGAAATCACGGGGGACTTGGGCATCCAGAGAAAAAAGCATATCGCTTTCGGCGACGGGATGCCAAAAACCTGCCAAGGTGATGCCGTCATTGTCGATTCTGTTGTCCTGTCCGTCGTTTCTGGCGACAACCAGTTTCCAGGAAAGCGTTAGGGTCTGCAGCTCGTTGACCGCTGGAACGATGAGGGTGTTGCTCTCATTTATCCGCGGCATGTGTGGGGTTTTACCTTGTCGTTCCAACACCAGGCCAGTGACATGTAATGGGCCGCAATGCAGGTGCAACGGCGTTTCTGCCGGAATGTCAATCCGTGAGGTGCCATTGACCGTTGCGGATGCAATCTCAAAGCTGATGGCGATCCGATGCTGGGGAATGGAGGCAGCGGCAAGCGCCGTGTGGGCCCGCACGCAGGTGAATGCGGCGAGCAGGAGGCAATAACCGAGAAATGTGGACCATCTATTCATGGCATCTGGTGGGGCACGAGCTAAAGGTTTCGGAAATTGTTTTTGTCAAGCAACGAAAGAGCAAGCGGACGATTGCCTTTTGTTGCGGCGGCTCCCTTTAGCTTGACAAAACAAGGTGATATGCTTTACGATTCCGTCTTTTTCGGAAGCCGTGCAGAGAGGCTTGCTAAACCTTTCTCTATTTTTTGCGCGACTGTTTGTTGTTTTCAGCCACAAACTCCGCCGGAAGACTGATTGTCGACCAGACAGGCTGTTTTGACGCTGCTGGCAGTTCTTTTTTTGATTTTTCATCTGATTTTTCAATTTCACTAAGGACGATACCATGAAGCAATTCAAAATTAAAACAATCAATGCCATCGCCAAGGAAGGGTTGGCGCTGTTTTCCGAGCGTTTCGTTGTCAGTCCGAAGGAAACCAATCCTGAGGGTATCCTGGTACGTAGTTCCAAGGTAGACCTAACGGCTTATCCTGATCTGCTGGCCGTGGCCCGTGCCGGTGCGGGTGTGAACAATATCCCTGTGGATCAGGCCTCGGAAATGGGCATCTGCGTTTTCAACACCCCCGGTGCCAATGCCAATGCCGTGGTCGAACTCGTGTATACCTCGCTCGGCATCTGGTTGCGCAATGTGGAAAAGAGTATTGATTTCTGTAACGGGCTCTCCGGGCTCAACGATGAAGAGATCAATCGTGAGGTGGAAGCGCGGAAGAAAATTTTCAAAGGAGAAGAAATGGCCGGCAAGACGCTGGCGGTCATCGGTTTGGGGAAGATCGGCATCGGCGTGGCTAATGCGGGCCTGTACCATGGCATGCGGGTTTTGGGTTTTGATCCTTTTCCGGCGCTGGACAACATTCACCATCTTTCTCCCGAAGTAACCTTGGCACGATCCCGCAGAGAGGCTTTGAGCAAAGCCGATTTTATTTCCGTCCATATCCCGCTCAATAAAAATACCAAGGGGTATGTCTCCGAAAAGGACTTTCTCGAATTCGTCAAGGACGGCGCTGTCCTGATCAACTATGCCCGTGGACCGATTGTCGATGAAGACGCGGTGCTGGCAGCCCTGGCAAACGGAAAGCTCAAAGGCCACATTTCCGATTTCCCCTCAGTCAAGTTCCTTGGCCACGAGAAAATTCTGGTGACGCCGCATTTAGGCGCTTCAACCTCTGAATCCGAAGAGAACTGCGCTACCATGGCCGTACGCGAACTGAAAGGATACCTCGAGTACGGTAATATTGTCCACAGTGTCAATTTTCCAAATGTCGAAACTATCCCCACTGTGGATGTCCATACCCGATTAACGGTCATTAACAGGGATCAGCCCGGTATGATCGGTATGATCAGTAACCTGCTGGGAGGTGAAAAGATCAATATTATGAACTACACCAACAAGAGCAACGGTACATTGGGTTACAACATTATCGACTGTGCCGGACCGGTTTCAGAGGAGATGCAGGAAAAGATCAAGCAACAGGATGGTGTATTGCGGGTGCGGGTGATTCCTTTGGAAATACGGGGACAGTAGCACCGGCGGTGTGTAAAAATTACTCAGGCCAGGGCCAGGAAATTATTTTTGGCGTATAAAAAAGTTTATTTTTCAACAGGCTGATTTGCCTCTTTTTTTCAACAATTCTTCTTGTTGGAGGCCAATGGAGTTTAAATTATTAAACTTTTTCTTTCCCCCTTGCAGTGCGTCAAGAGTCAAGGCCTTGTCTATCTGTCTGAAATAGAAGTAAAATTTTTAAATGTGATTAAGGTTGAAAAACGGCACGAGAGATGCAATATTGTAGATAACTCTTCATCTCTTCTCTCCTTTTCCGGCTTGGTTCTCTGTGGATCAAGCCGGTTTTTTTTGAGCAATGCAACTGGATAGCACCACTGTGAGGTTGCTTTCGCAACCCGATTATCACCAGCCGCAGCTTGATCAAGCTGTTGATCGCTTGCTGGCATCTTTTCCCGGGTTTGATACCATACGGACGGCGCAGGTCCTGCTCAAACCCAATCTGATCACCACCAGAAATGGTGTGCTGGCCTGTACGGATCGGCGTTTTATTGAGGCTGTGGCTCGCTGGTTTCTTGCCCATGGGGCGCGGGTGGCTGTTGGCGATTCGCCCTCTTTTGGTTCGGCGCAAGCAGTGCTCGATGCTATCGGAGCCCTGCCAGGTTTACGAGCTCTGGGGGTGCCGGTGGTGGAGTTCAGACAGAGCCGAGAGACCCTGCTGCCCAGTGGTCAGAAGGCCGCCATGGCCGCAGCTGCTATGGATTGTGATCTGCTGGTCAACCTGCCTCGAGTAAAAGCGCATTCCCAGATGCGTGTGACTTTAGCGGTGAAAAATTACTTCGGCTGTCTGGTCGGTTTTCATAAGCCCTGGTGGCACATGGTTCATGGCGGCGGTGCGGGCGATCATTTTGCCCGGTTGCTGGTTGAGCTTCTGGCCGTCCTTCCTCCGAGTTTTTCCCTGGTTGACGGTATTGTTGCCATGCATCAGACCGGCCCGGTGTATGGCGTCCCTTTTCCTGCTGGAGTAGTCGCCTCTGGCGCAAACCCGGTAGCTATCGACACCGCCCTGCTAACGCTTCTCGGAATCGAGCCACAACGTAGTCCCTTGTGGCTTGCAGCCCATCGTGCCGGAATAATGGGAACAGAACCGGCTGTTTTACAGTTTCCTTTAGCCGATCCCGCTTCGTTGGCCGTGCATGGCTTTATGGTTCCGGAGGCATTAGGGCCTGTGCGATTCAATCCTTTTCGATTCGTGAAAAATTCCATAAAAAGGCTGGCGCTCAGTTTGTTGGATCGATGAACCGGTGGCAACAAACGAGATGCTGGTAGCGTTGCAGTTGTAATTCTACGTAGGAGGGGCGATGATTGATCTTCAAGGGAAAGTAGCATTGGTAACCGGAGGATCGCGTGGCATTGGCCGAGCGGTGGCTTTGCGGCTAGCCGAACACGGTGCAGAGGTCGTGATCAATTATGTTCGTCATCGCAGCAGCGCCGAAGAAGCAGTGGCCGCCGTGGAAGCGAGGGGAGGACGATGCCGGGCGATCAAGGCCAATCTTGCCGATGAAAAAAGCCTTCTGGCAATGTTTGAAACATTGCGCAGTCACTATTCACACTTGGATATCGTTATTTCCAACGCTGCCTCCGGTGTACTCCGGCCGGTTATGGAATTGACAACACGGCACTGGGACTGGGCCGTTCACATCAATGCCCGCGCTTTGTTGTTACTGGCGCAGCAGGCCGCGCCAATGATGCCTTGCGGCAGTCGGATCGTCGCTATTTCATCGATCGGCGCGGTGCGCGCTATTGCCAATTATACTGTTGTAGGCGCCTCCAAGGGCGCATTGGAATCTCTGGTCCGGCATTTGGCCGTAGAGCTCGGGCCGCGCGGCATAACCGTCAATACGGTCAGCGCCGGAGTGGTTGAGACCGATGCCCTGCAAAAATTTCCCAATCGTGAAGAAATTGTCACCCATGCCTTGGCTCGAACCCCGCTTGGTCGCCTGACAACGCCTGCAGATGTGGCCGATGTGGTTTTGTTGCTCTGCAGCGAGCTTGCCGCTATGGTGCATGGCCAGGTGGTAGTGGTTGACGGCGGGTATGCCATTCACGGATGAGTGTGTTTCAGCAGTCGGTAGCAGACCTCAAACAGCAGAATGGCAGCAAGGTAGAGCAGGGTGGCAGTGATCAGAGAAGGCCAGCCGCTGGCACTGGTACGGAAGAGGTGCTGGAGGGGTCGGTAGAGCTCTGCACCATAGGAGCCGGAAGCATGGACGACCCAGAAGCCGGGAAAGGTCAAGCCGACGATGAGGTAAAACAATCTGCGGATCAGTATCATAACGGTCTGGCAATCTGATTGATGGTGCCAGGATTCGGGTGCCGTCCCGCAGGCAGGCGGAACCAAGCATTTTGAGCATCCTGTAAACGTCGTGAAGCGTGCCGTTCTCTTTTTGTCGCGCAGGCTGGTGAACCGGTGATGCCAGATGAGACCAGGATCAATCCGTCCGTAGGGCGCGGCCATATAGCCGATACGATTTTAGGCGAGCAGATCCCGTACAGGATGAGCCCGGTCGCTCCTCGTATCATTTTCAGCAAAGAAAGGGTGTGGAAAAGGGTTGGTGAAAGTCGCATGAAATCCTGTTGGCAGCTGACGTCCAGGGAGATACCTCCCCATTATTGAATACACTATAGTGGATGGTGTAATGCAATTGTATAATTTTTCTTGACTTTGATCCATAAACGGATTCCGGGTTATTTCAATTGAATTTTCCCGGTAATTTTGGTATTTATTACCGCTTTTTTAACGAATAATATTGCGGGCAGCCAGCTCGCGACCGAAATCGGCCGCCACACAGTGCATGCCGCAGATCACCTTACTTCCTGCAACAACAAGCCAGCCCTGGACGAAAGGGCTGTTTTTTTTTTACTCCTAAAGGAGACAGTTATTTCAATACACCTTTTTACCTCTTAATCGGTCTCTGAGGGGCATCCCGACAAAGTTGCCGATCAGATTTCCGATGCTATTCTTGATGCTATTTTAACGCAGGACAAAAATGCACGGGTGGCCTGCGAGAGTCTGGTCACTACGGGTATGGCCATGATTGCCGGCGAGATCACTACTTCCGCCTGGGTTGATATGCCCAGTATTGTCCGCGAAACCATCAAAGAAATCGGTTACAATTCTTCAGATATGGGATTTGACTGGCAGTCCTGTGCCGTCATTACCACCATTGATAAACAGTCAACGGATATAGCCCAGGGCGTAAACGAAGGCTCTGGACTCGATCTCGATCAGGGTGCGGGCGACCAGGGGTTGATGTTTGGTTACGCGTGCGATGAAACCGATGTGCTTATGCCGATGCCTATCACCTATGCCCATTATCTGGTCAAACGTCAGGCCGAAGTGCGCAAGGCCGGCACCTTGCCCTGGTTGCGGCCGGACGCCAAGAGCCAGGTGACCATCGAGTATGTGGATAATGTGCCCAAACGGATTGAAGCCGTGGTTCTGTCCACCCAGCACTCGCCGGAGATCAGTTATGAAGCGCTTAAGGAAGCGGTGATGGAAGAAATCATCAAACCGGTACTTCCGGTTCATATGATCGACAATAAAACCAAGTTTTTCATCAACCCGACCGGCCGTTTCGTCATCGGCGGTCCTGTGGGAGACTGTGGTGTTACCGGGCGAAAGATCATTGTCGACTCCTACGGCGGACGGGGCTCGCATGGTGGCGGCGCTTTTTCCGGCAAGGATCCGTCCAAGGTCGACCGTTCTTCTTCCTATATGGGACGCTATGTTGCCAAGAATATCGTTGCCGCCGGCCTGGCCACCGAGGTGGAAGTACAGGTCGCCTACGCCATCGGTATCTCCCGACCGGTTTCGATCAACGTCAAAACCTTCGGTACGGGTAAGATCTCGGAAGAACGGCTGGTGCAGGTGGTCAGTGAGGTTTTCGACCTTAGACCCAAGGCGATCATCCAGCAGTTGGATCTGCTGCGACCCATCTATCATCAAACCGCGGCCTATGGCCATTTCGGCCGGGAACTTCCGGAATTCACCTGGGAGCGGATTGACAAGGTAGACGCACTGCGCAGTGCCGCCGGACTGTGATTAATTTATTTAATGCATTATGCACTTCCCCCTATGCGGGAAGAGCAGGAGTGAAATATGACTGATTATAAAGTAGCGGATATGAACTTGGCCGAATGGGGCCGCAAAGAAATTGCCATTGCCGAGACCGAAATGCCAGGCCTGATGGCACTGCGCGAAGAGTTCGGCACGCAGCGTCCCCTGGCAGGAGCTCGTATTGCCGGTTGTCTGCATATGACCATCCAGACGGCAGTGCTGATGGAAACCCTGGTGCACCTGGGAGCGGAGTTACGCTGGTCCTCGTGCAATATTTTCTCCACCCAGGATCATGCCGCCGCCGCCACCGCCGCCGCTGGTATTCCCACCTTTGCCTGGAAGGGCGAGACCGAAGAGGAATTCTGGTGGTGCATTGAGCAAACCATCTTTGGTCCCGATAACTGGCGGCCCAACATGATCCTTGATGACGGCGGCGACCTCACCTTGCTCATGCATGAAAAATATCCGGAGTTGATGCAGGATATTCGGGGTATCTCCGAAGAGACCACCACCGGTGTGCATCGGCTTAACGAGATGGCCAAACTGGGCAAACTGCTGGCTCCAGCCTTTAATGTCAATGATTCTGTGACCAAATCAAAATTTGACAATCTCTATGGCTGTCGGGAATCGCTGATTGATGGCATTAAGCGGGCCACCGATGTGATGATCGCCGGCAAGATTGCCGTGGTTGTCGGGTATGGCGATGTCGGCAAGGGCTGTGCCCAGGCATTGCGGGGCATGGGTGCCACGGTGCTGGTAACCGAGATTGATCCTATCTGCGCCCTGCAGGCAGCTATGGAAGGCTACCGGGTCGTTACCATGGAAGAGGCCGCACCCAGAGGCAATATTTTTGTGACCTGTACCGGTAACCTGCGAGTGATCAGCAGAGCGCACATGGATGTAATGCCCGACCAGGCTATTATCTGTAATATCGGCCATTTTGACTCGGAGATCGATATCGCCGGTATCCGCAGCCTGGCCTGGGAAAATATCAAACCCCAGGTCGATCATGTGATCTTTCCCGATGGGAAACGGTTGATTGTTCTCGCTGAGGGACGGCTGGTGAATCTGGGCTGCGCCACCGGCCATCCGAGTTTCGTTATGAGCAACTCTTTCACTAATCAGGTACTGGCGCAGATCGAGTTGTGGACCAATTCCAAGGCATATGACAATAAAGTCTATTTTCTGCCCAAAAAACTCGATGAGAAGGTTGCCCTGCTGCACCTGGAGAAGATCGGAGCCCATTTGACGACGTTGACCAAGGAGCAGGCCGACTACATTGGCGTGGAAGTGGCTGGACCTTTTAAACCGGAATATTATCGTTATTAACCGGTACGTTTGCTGATTTTCGGGCAGGGTGAGGAAAATTTCACCCTGCCTTTTTTTTACAGATAAGGTGGCGAGCATGACGAATACGCAACGAGTAACAGTAATCGGCGGCGGTTTGGCTGGTTGCGAAGCAGCATGGCAGGCTGCAGTGCAAGGGGTGGCTGTTGATCTCTATGAGATGAAACCGCAACACTTCAGCCCGGCGCACGAATCTGCGCATTTGGGAGAACTGGTTTGCTCCAATTCGTTGCGCTCCAATGCCGTGGATTCGGCGGCCGGGCTGCTCAAGGAAGAAATGCGGCAGCTGGGTTCCCTGCTGATGCGCGCCGCAGACGCAACCGCCGTACCTGCAGGCACAGCTCTGGCGGTCGATCGCACGCATTTCGCAGCCTACCTTACCGAAGCGATCGAAGCCCATCCGCTGATTACCGTGCATCGGCAAGAGGTGAACGCGATCCCCGATACGAGTGGCGGCCCGGTTGTCCTTGCGACCGGACCGTTGATGTCCGGTCCTTTGGCGGAACATTTGCAGCGTCTGACCGGCGAGGATTACCTGGCTTTTTATGACGCCATTGCCCCTATTGTCGATGCGGACAGTCTTGATAGAGCGATTATTTATCGTAAATCCCGTTGGGATGACGAGGGGCCGGGTGATTATCTCAACTGTCCCATGGATCGGGAACAATACGAGCAGTTTATTGCCCTGCTTGGTTCGGCCCAAACCGTGCCCCTGCATCAGTTCGAGAAACCGAAATATTTCGAAGGCTGTCTGCCGATTGAGGTGATGTGCGAACGGGGAGCACATACACTACGGTACGGTCCCATGAAACCGATCGGGTTGGCGCATCCGCAAACCGGCGCAATCCCCTATGCCGTGGTCCAGTTGCGGGCCGAAAATCAGGAAGGTACCATGTATAATCTAGTGGGCTTCCAGACCAAGTTGACCTATCCTGAACAACAACGGGTCTTTCGCACCATTCCGGGACTGGAGCAGGCCGTCTTTCTTCGCCTGGGTTCGATTCATCGCAACACTTTTGTCTGTGCGCCCCAGGTATTGGAGCCCACCCTGGAGATGAAGGCAGCTCCCGGTTTGTATCTTGCCGGGCAGTTGTCCGGTGTTGAAGGGTATATTGAATCCATAGCCATGGGCCTTTTGGCCGGTATCAATGGCGGCCGTCACGCTCTTGGTAAGAAAACCGTGGTTCCTCCGTCTGCCAGTGCCCATGGTGCACTAATCCGCCACCTGACCGATTCCGATCCCGCTCATTTTCAACCTTCGAATGTCAACTTCGGCTTGTTCCCGCCGTTTACCGGCAGAAAAATCCCTAAAAAAGAACGCGGCCGTATCAGGTCCGAGCTGGCGCTCGTCCAAATCAAGGAGTGGCGGCTGTCGGTTTTAGCGGGGTGATTCTTCTCTTTCTTCCCTGAATCCCCAGTACGGGTAATCAAGCAGGTAGGAGCCGATCCGGCCGGGGCTCTGCTCCCGGCTGGCCACCAGCCACAGTTCGTTGCTGCGGTTTTCCGGTCGGCTGTTGTCAAAAGGATCCCACTTCGGCAGCAGCACCATGGCATTGTCTGCGGAATAGCCGATGTCGCCGGAACCTTTGAAGGACCCGAGGTGCGGTTGTTGGTCAAACTGCGTAGTGCCGCTCCGTTCCAGCTCGGAAATGACCAGAAAACTGACGGCCATCTCGTCGCGGATAGCCTCCAGTTGGCGGAGCCAGCCGTCAATACCACTCCGTTTTTGACTGATATCCTTAAACGGTAATTTATGAAGGCTGTCGATCACCACGACGGTATAGTCGGAATTGGTCTCGTGGCGGAGGAAATCGATATGACGGCGCATCGTTTCGGGCGAGAGTTTGCGGTCGTTGACCACCCGTAACCTGTAGAGCATGGTCTGCAGGGTCTGATGTGCCTGCCGCAATCGTTCTCGTTCCTTGACACTCAGGGTATTTTCTTTGATTCTTTCAATGGAAAGACGGCTGAGACGACAGAGAATGCGGAGATAGATTTTTTGTCGGCCGTTTTCAAAATCATAATAAATTACCGGCAACTTACGAATTGCCATCTCCGAGGCAATCTGAATGTAAAAAGCCGATTTGCCTGCTTTGGGTGCCCCCCCCATAATATTGATACCGTGAATACCGCCCAGTGCCTGATCCAGAAGGGGAAATCCACTGGTCAGCTGGTCGTAGGAATCCCCTGACTCCCGTGCCAGCTGTTCCTTGAAGGTATGGTATTCGCCGGCGGGTGTAGGGAAAGGGGAAAAGGCACGTGCCTCCCTGATAAGAGCCGATACCGTTTTTTGAAAGAGGGGTCTGGTCTCCGCGGCAAGCTGAAAGATTGTCTGGTTGCGGGCCGCATTTTCCGGCCAGTGGATGATCCGCACTTTGTACCCCACCTTGGTGGCAAAAGCCTTGGCCATGGCCGCTGATTCGGCATTGTGATTCACCCAGAGAAAGATGGTTCGAATCCAGGAGAGTTTTTGCGGTTCGAGATGTTCAAGATCTGCAGCCGATGGAACAGCAATTCCTGGGAATCCCAATTGCTTCAAGGGGAGCAGGTTTTTTTCCCCCTCCACCAGGAACAGCGTCCCGTTTTCGCAGTGTTCGATTTCCTGTATGTTGAAGATGCGGAATTGTGCACTGAAAAATCGTTCGTCGCCGTACCAGAAAAAATCTTCGGCTTTATCCGGGTGAACGCAGCGGGCGGCATAACAGTTGCCATCGGCCTGGATATAGGGATACACCAGATATCGGCCATTGTAGCCGATCTGCATCGCCTCCAGCATCTCAGGAGTGATGCCCCCCTCCTGGAAGGCTTTGTTCAATTCACCGGTGATTTTGTCGATAAAGTCGCTGAGTTCATTATTGATGTTTTTGACCGGGTAGTCGACGTCACGGCCGAAATAGTTGCGGTCCGGATCATACCCTGGTGCCAGCGCCAGGCTGATGCCCCTTAATCTGGCAAAATGCAAGGGGAAGCCACCGCTTACACAATGGTTCATGCACCGAAAATACCCGTGAAAGAAACTCTCCTGGTTAAGAAAAACCACTAAGGTGTTTTGTTTTTTGCCGTTCTGACCGCTGCAGAAAGGGCAGGGGGCTTGAAGAACGTTGTTTTTCAGTTCAGCCTCTGGTAACTGATGCAAATAAAAATTACTGACGGTGTCCGACATGGGTATTCCTCGTAACTGGTTGAGCTTCATATCTTTTTATTGAAGCAGAATGATGCGGCAGGTTCAATGAAATAGCGTTGCGGAGGGACGTTTATGGCTGATTCCATCGATTATGAACAACTGGACCTTTTTTATCTTGGCCGGGAGCTGGACCCGCAGACCGGAAAAGAGACCACTTTTCCCCTGCTGCTCAAAAGCAAACACCTGACGACCCATGCCGCCATTATCGGCATGACCGGCAGCGGTAAGACCGGCTTGGGTATTGCCCTGTTGGAAGAAGCTGCTATTGACAAAGTGCCGGCCATCGTGATTGACCCTAAGGGCGATATGGGCAATCTCCTGCTCAGCTTTCCGGAACTGGCCCCAGAAAATTTTCTCCCCTGGGTCGATCCGGCTGCAGCGGAACAGGAAAATATCAGCGTGGAGCAACTGGCCAAGCGGACAGCGGCAACGTGGTCTCAGGGGCTTGCTGATTGGAATCAGGACCGGGACCGAATCCGCCGGATGCGGGAAAATGCTGATTTTGCCATCTACACGCCGGGAAGCGGCAGGGGGCGGTCCGTATCCATTCTTGACAGCCTCGAGGCACCGCCCGCTGATGTACTTGCTGACGCAGAGACCCTTGCATCACTGCTGAACGCCACCCTTTCTTCCCTGCTGGGGTTGCTCGGCATTGAGGTCGACCCGCTCAAAAGCCGTGAACACATTCTCCTTTCCACTATTGTACTTTCGTACTGGCAACAGGGGCAGGGGCTCGCACTTGAAACACTGATCAGCAGTGTGATACAGCCACCGTTCAAACAAGTCGGGGTCTTTCCGCTGGAGTCCTTTTATCCGCAAGCCAAACGAATGGAACTCGCCATACGGCTCAATACCCTGATTGCCAGTCCGGCCTACAGTAGCTGGATACAAGGGGAGCCGTTGCGCATAGAGGATATACTCTACAGTAGAACGGGTAAGCCGCGGATTTCCATTTTTTCCATCGCTCACCTCAGCGATACTGAACGGATGTTTTTTGTGACGTTGCTCCTGGGGCGGCTGATCAGTTGGATGCGGGGGCAGGAGGGGCGCAGCGGTTTGCGGTGCCTGCTCTACATGGACGAGATCTTCGGTTTTTTCCCTCCCATTGCCAATCCGCCTTCTAAGCGCCCGATGCTGCTGCTGTTAAAACAGGCCCGTGCGTTTGGTCTGGGAGTTGTATTGTCTACCCAGAACCCGGTTGATCTTGATTATAAGGGGTTGTCCAATATTGGCACTTGGTTTGTCGGTCGCTTGCAGACCCGGCAGGATCAAGACCGGGTGCTGACCGGAATTTCCGGAACGACGTCTCGGTTTGATCCGCAGGAGGCGCGGCGAATGATTGCTGGCCTGAAGGAAAGAGCTTTTCTTCTCTGTTCGGTCCACCGGCAGCAACCAGAACTTTTTTCCACGCGTTGGGTCCTCTCGTATCTGAAGGGGCCCATTTCTCTGGTGGAGATCGGCAGATTGGAGCAGCGGGCCGAGAAAAGGCCGGTTATCGAACCGGAATCCGACACACTCCACTTGACTGCTGCAGAAGGGGCAGCGTTTACTAAGGTGCAGCCCTTGCTGGCTGATGCCATTGGTCAGTTTTTTATTACTCCTCCGCTGCCCAGCGAATCGATTGAGTACATCCCTGTTCTGCTCGGATCAGCTTCAGTCCGTATTTTCAGTACAAACCGCGGTATTGATCAGGTGGAACAACTGTGCTTGCGGCTTCCCTTGCCGCAGGATTTTCACGGGGTGGACTGGAGTGGCGCCGAAGAGAGCACTCTCAACCTTGATGCCCTGCTCAACGCACCGCCACCCGGTTCAAGTTTTGCTGAACTGCCTGCTGCGTTGAAGGTACGCACGGATCTCAAGGCAGAACAAAAAAGTTTGGGTGAATACCTGTATCGTACCAGGACGCTTCCTTTACTGCGGGTCAAAGCACTGGGTCTGGAGTCCGTTCCCGGCGAATCGGAAAAGGCATTTCGCCAACGTATGGTCACCCTGCTGGCCCGTCAGAAGGACGAGGTAACGGCAAAGATCGAAGAAGAGTATCTGAACAAGCAGCGTCGGCTGGAAACGCAGTTGCACAAAGCCTCTGCCCGGATTAGCAAAGAAGAAGGCGAGGTTAAGGAAAAAGGTGTGGATGCCGCAATATCCTTTGGCGTGGCGATCCTCGGGGCCTTTTTGGGCCGGAAACCGTTTTCGGTGTCCACGGCCACCCGGTCAGCACGAGGGGTACGCAGTGTCGGAAGATTGCTCAAGGAAAAAGAGGATGCACAGCGTGCCCGGGAAGAGGTGGCGCGAATCGAACAGGAAATTGCGCGACTCGGGGATGCATTACGGCAAAAGGTGCGGGAACAGGTAAACCAGCTCGATCCGGACAGGTTTGTGGTGGAAAGCTTTACCCTGGCTCCGCGCAGGACCGATATTTTTAACGTCAAGGTCGGCCTGCTGTGGGAACCGCAATACGATTTCAGTCCTCTTGCAGGCAGTCTTGGGGATAAGTGAGAGACGATCAGGTGCGGAAGATCAGCCGAGAATCGATTGGAGGTTATGCTGTAACAATGGTTGATCGAATTTGAAGTGAACGGAGAAGTCGTTTTCTTGGATATGAAAGGGCTGCACACTGATTACCAGTCCTTTAAGGTACATATATTTGGTTTTGCCGCCAACCGGCAGGACCACCTGCATGCGCCTGCCCAAGAGGAGACGCGCGTTCTCCTGCTTGGATATGCGAATAAGAAAAGCAAGCCCACCCAAAGAAATATCGGCGGTTTCGGCTCGAAAACCGCGGCCAATCGGGGCATCGGTGCTGGAGATCGGTTGCACCTGAATTTTTCGTGATAGATTGAACCGCCGGTCCTTACGGCGCTCCAGCCCTTTCTTAGTCAGCATCGACTGGATATTGTTTCCTGCATTATAAAATTCATGCAGTTTCGTCCGTAAGCCCGGGAAACGATCCTGCCAGGTGTTCAGGGCCTTCTGTTGAAGAATGTAGACCCTGGAAGGCGTGAGCGAGGTCATGCTGACGGTCCATAGGGAAGGAGTGAAAAAATTCTCTCCGGCAATCTGTCCTCTATTTAAACTGGTAATAAAGAGTTCCTTCGCGCCTACCAAATGCGAAACCTTGATGCTCCCCTGGTTGATAAAGAAAAGTTCGTCATTTCGATCGCCCTGCTGGACAATAACCTCTTCCGGTTTGTAGTGACGTTCAACAAATTCATGGTAAATGGTCTGAAATTCTTCCGAAGTAAGCCGGTCAGTCAATTCTGACCAGATCTCAAGGTCTTGCTCTTTGATCGCGCCCTGTTTTTCCTGCTCTATGATTTCACCGCTTCGAATGATCTCGCCGAGTGCCATACTGTCGATTTCGTAGATCCGTTCACGAAGGCGTTCTGCCGTGGAAAAATCTCCGGTACGGGCTGTAGCGGTAATCAGGTCCAGCAGCCGCTCCTTGGCGAGGTCGCCTTGTCCCTGCGCGACTAAAGTGAAAATCGCCTGTTCCTCCGCCTCGATTCCGGCAGGAGAGGCACCGGGTGTATCCGTGGTTATAGGTTCGTTGGTTTTAAGGGGATTAGTGTTCTCGTCCAACTGCCGGTCTTTTTGTGAATCCGAAGCTTCACGGATCTTTTCAAGGGCTTGTCCGGCCGCCTGACGCACTTCATCACTGTAGCCTACGAGGCCTAGCACATTCATACTTTGTGCCACTCGATTGAGC
>JBFJXW010000004.1:0-53876 GCA_041622895.1 Desulfobulbus sp.
CAGTGGGACAAGGATCTGGACAAGCTCTCCTACATCGACCAGGTCCTGGTGCAGATGTACATGAAGCATCGCATGCGTACCTACCAGGCATTTTTCCATGTGAACCCGGATTACGCATATTGGTACGGATGGAACGAGATGACCAAGGATCTTGGGGAAATTAAAGAACTGGCAAAGTCAATGCGTGCGCAGCATACAAAATAATCGTCCCTCAACCTAAAAACCTAAAGGAAGAAACGGGCACCCCGGGGTGCCCGTTTTTTTTATCCGCTACCCTGTGTGTCGCCCGGTTTTTCTCCTTCTTGCTCCCGCAGCCTGATAGAATCGTGCGCATCGTGGGTGCAACGGCGTCTTTCTGAATGGCTATGATCGCTTCGGCCCGCGCACACAGGGGTGTCAATAGCTGTTGTAATTGCACATTTCTTCAAGGCTCTTTCTGTTTTTTGGGCGCAAGGGGGTACCTGTTTTGGCATAACCGAGGGTGATGACCAAGCCGATCCTTTTATGCGCCGGGATGTGCAGCAGCCGTTTGATGGCTGTTTCATCAAACCAGCCCAGCATGCAGGTGCCCAATCCCAGCGCTGCTGCCTGCAAACAGAAATGCTCAGCGGCAATGCCGATATCGATCAGAGAAAATTCCCGGTCTTTCAGTTTGCCGCCTATCTGGGTGATCACCTTGGGCTTTTCAATGACCAACACTGCCAGGATCGGCGCTTGCGGTGCAAATTTATTAAATGATATCAGTTTGCTGAATGTCGCTTGCGCCACCTTGTTTTTCAGGTCGCGGTCAGTGACCATAATCAGCTTCCACGGTTGGGAGTTGCTTGCCGAGGGGGCGAGACGAACCGCCTCAATCAATTGGGTAAGCTTTTCCTTCTCAACCGGAGCGTCTGCATAGCTTCTGACGCTTTGCCGGGCCGTTATCAAATTGAAAAAATCCATAAAGGAGCCTGTCGTAGAGGGGTGACCATGGGCATCAATCTGCAATCGATCTGCCTGGGTCGTTTTGTGTACAACACCCAATTCTGCCGCTGGAAAAAGACCGGGCGGCAGTGGCAGGAGCCATGGGCTGCGAAGCCGTCACTGCATCGGGCGAATGCGCACGTCGATTTCCGGCGCGTCTTTCAGCAGTTCTCGGAGTCGGGTCGGATCGGTATCGCCGTAGTGATACGGGTAGAGCATCCTCGGTTTGAACGCTCGTGCCGCATCCGCAACCATTTCCGGCGTCATCGTATAGGGCAGGTTCATTGGCAGGAAGGCACAGTCGATTGATTGCAGGGCCTTCATTTCCGGTATGTTTTCCGTGTCTCCTGCCACATAGAGGCGTGTGTCGCCAAAGGTCAGCACATAGCCGTTGCCGACACCTTTCGGGTGAAAGGGCTGGCCGTTGTCGCGCTTATGCACGAGGTTGTAGGCAGGAATGGCCTGTACCTCGATCCCCAACACGGTCCGGGTGTCGCCATTGTTCATCACTATGCCTCCGGGTACCCGGTCGGCGCAGACCGGGGGCGCCACCACCACCGTATCAGGAGTCCGGATGCTGTGCAGGGCCGCTGGGTCGAGATGATCGGAATGATCGTGGGTGAGGAAAATCAGGTCGGCCTTGGGGAGGTTGGTATAATCGGCAACCCGGCTGTAGGGGTCGACATGGATGATTTTTCCGCCGAAGGCCATCATCAGCGATCCATGGCCGATGAAGGTCAGCTCGAGATCACCGGCCGATGTCCTGATGACATCCTTGCTTACCGTATCCTGCGCCATAGCTGACAGTGCGCCAAACGACATCATCACAACAAGTGCTAATTCAATTTTCATTGCGGATTGTCCCTCCTTGGATTGTGTGAAGTTCCATTGCTAGCCTGTCTCTTTCCGTATTGCAGCGTTCTCTATTGTCTTAACGTGTTGTTCCTGAAAACCAAATAGATTTCCGTACACGCACGGATTCGATGCTGCAGAGGGGGTACACGCATTATATCTATAAGGTATTTGTCTGCGGGTAATCAGCAAAGCGACCCTTCAGTCCTTTGCAAAAGAGGTTTCCTGTAGTGCATCAACTCGCCCAAAGGATATTTCGTGAAAACTTTCCTGTCTCTATTCAGTACGAGTATGGTACAGTTGCACCTTGTTTGTGCCGTAATGAATCGCACTTGCTCAATGATTTGATTTTTTTAAGAGTAGTTTATGGATAACCTCACAGATTCTGATTCCCCTACGATAGCTGCCCTTTCAAAGCGTGTAGCCGAACTGGAAGCACGAGAAAGGCAACTGCAGCACGACTATGAATATTTAAAGCAACTTTACGAGCGCGCACCACTCAGTTATCACTCTCTTGATAGCCGGGGCTTCATTCTCGACGTCAATCAGGCCTGGCTGAAGACCCTCGGCTATACCAGAGAGGAGGTTGTCGGCAAACACATCAGTGATTTTATTCACCCGGATTGGCTGCAGCACCTCAAGGACAATTTTCACCGGTTCAAGGCTAACGGTGAAGTTTTCGGTGTTGAGTATGTGATGCTCAGAAAAGATGGGTCCACCCTGCGGATTTCCCTTGATGGCAATATCGGCAAGGACACCGAAGGAAACTTTCAACAGACCCACTGTATCTTTCACGACATCACCGAGCGCAGGCGGGCTGAGGAGGCGTTGCAGCAAAGCGAACAGGAGGCACGAGCGGCAAGAAACCTCTTGGAACTGATTTTGGACACCATACCGGTTCGTCTCTTCTGGAAAGATCTGAATGCGAATTATTTGGGATGCAACCGTTTGTTTGCTCAAGACGCGGGGTATCAAAACCCAGAGGATCTGATCGGGCTGAACGATTACAGCATCGGGTGGACGGAACAGGCTGAAATGTTCCGACGCGATGATTTCGAGGTCATGACATCGAGACAGCCAAAATTACATTATGAGGAAACACAGACAACGCCAGACGGCAGATTGATATGGGTGTCCACCTCCAAAGTGCCGATTTTTGATGCCCAGGGAAATATCATGGGGGTGCTGGGAACCTATGAAGATATCACCCAGCGCAAACAGCAGGAAGAGCAGCTGAAAGCAGCGCATGACGATCTGGAGCGAAGGGTCGAGCAACGGACCGCAGAACTGCAGGAGACCCAGAAACAGTATATGCATGCGGAAAAGCTGGCGGCAATCGGCAAACTCTCTGCCTCCATCGCACACGAATTCAACAACCCCTTGCAGGGTGTCCTCGCAGTTTTACAGGGCGTGAAGAAAAGGGCCATACTCGAGCCAGAGGACGCGCAACTGCTGGACGCGGCCATTGCAGAAAGTGATCGGATGAAAAACCTGATCCGAAGTCTTCAGGATTTTAATCGTCCTTCCCTGGGAAAAAAAGTGGTCATGGATGTCCACAAGTCGCTCGACGCCGTGCTGCTGCTGCAACGGAGTGATTTCAAGAGCAGGGGGATTTCTGTAACGCTCGACTATGCAGAACAATTGCCGCAGATAATCGCGATTTCTGACCAGATCAAACAGGTTTTTCTTAATTTGCTGACAAATGCAGCAGATGCCTGCCAGCAATCAGGCGGAGTGATCACGGTCAGCACCTGGCAGGAGAACGACAAGGTAGCCGTGGCGATTAAGGACACCGGTGTAGGTATTGCGCCAGAGAGAATGGAAATGATCTTTCAACCCTTCTATACGACCAAGGCCGAGGTCAAGGGCACTGGTCTGGGGTTGTCAGTCAGTTATGGCATCGTCAAAAATCACCAGGGAGAAATCCGGGTCGACAGTCATCCGGGGCACGGCACAACCTTCACGGTCCTGCTGCCCATCAAAGGGGTCGGTGGCGTCGGTTCCAAAGCCGATGCGCAGGACGCACCCGAAAAATAGTGCCACATGCAGCAACAGGATTGGCAGCGGTTTGCAATCACGGCTCGCTGTTTCCTGCAATTGCTTGTGCCGGATCCATTGCTGCAAAGAACCCCGCTGCACCCACTGTTACGAATATCGCGAAGGTCAGAAAGTGATCGTATCCGCCCCTCTCAATTATCCACGAACCGAAAAAAGGTCCGATAAACATACCAAGGTGCATGGAGAACATCATCATATTGGCATTGTATCCTCGATATTGCGGCCTTGTAACGAGGTACATCAATGCGTTGAGCGCTGGGACGCATAACCCCATTCCCAATCCAAAAACGGCCGCAATCGGCAGAATCCAGGTTGCATCGGGCAGTATACGTAAGAGGCCGATACCTGCCCCTGTTATTGCTAACGCTGTGGTCGCCAGGGCAACCTTGGAAAATTGGTCGAAAATACGACCGCCAAACAGGCGAATGACGATCATGACCCCCATCTGTACGGTAAAAAAGTAGCCAGGATTTTGTATTCCTCTTGCAACCGCGAATCCTTCGAACAGATAAAAAAGCGCAGAGAAAACAATAAAATAAATGCCATTGACAAGAAGGATGGAGAATACGGGCCTGCGAAAGATATTTTCTCGTGCAGGGCTGCCGTGGGCGCATTCTTTCTGCGGTGCTGCGCTCTGCTGAAACTGATGCACGAGCCGCACACGCAGGGTCAGCACAAGCAGGGCAGCAGGTGCAAACAGGCAGGCTGTCAGCAGGTACAGTAGTGTTGGTTTGTTAAGCAGCGGCAGGAGCCATTCGGAGACGGCCGGCATAATCGAATAGGGCAACAGCAGTGCCACCGAGTAGGCACTAAAGGCAAAGCCTGTTTTTTTCGGTGGTATGATCGCAACCAGCATAACCATGCATGAGGCCATGATCAGAAACATCCCTGTTCCACTGACTGCACGTACCAAGGCCAGTGTCCAGAAACGTTCTGCGAAAAGGTATGCAGCGCCGCAGCCGGCCAACAGTAACATGCCTGTCAGCATGCAGTTCGGGGCATTGTTGAGGCGTATATGTTTGCTCGCCGTTACATACAGAACCATAGCCGACAGGGAGTAGAGTCCGATGAGCGCCCCCGCCTCTTTCCCGTGCAGCCCGATACCTTGCAGGTAGAGGTGGAAGTTATAAAATACGGCTACATTGCAGATAGCCAGAAAAGTGATGAAGCACAGGGATAAAAACTCAAACGTTACTAGCCTGTCTTTACGCATGGGCAATGCTCGATTCTGTGTCGTGTTGCCCTCTTCGCATGAACATCGTTTGTTGCTCAACGAACAAGCGGTCGCTTGCGAATCTCTTCTGCCCGGGGGGGGAAGAGGTGCAAGAGGGGAATAGGGGGCCAAAGAGACTGGGTGCATAGCGGATCGGAGGCGAAGGGTCAAGGCGTATTGACATGCTGGTCCACAGGATGATCCGCAATACGATGATTTCTCACGACTTCAATCATGCGCCCGATAAGTTCGGAGTGGCTCTGCACATGGAAAATATAGCGAGGTACATTCTTGCTTGGTGTACGTGCCATGAACGGTTCTCCCCAGAAGCTCAACAGACATTCGGTTTTTCCTGTTGTGTCGATATCGGAGATGATTGTCGAAACGCCGTCTGCAATGGATGTCCAAACGGTTTCCCGCACTTTGTCTCGGCCCGGGCATTGATTAATTTTTGGCGCGATTTCTGTTTCCCAGAGGTCACGGTCACTGTGGTCAAGGATGAACTGAATGGAATGCACCTGAGGGTTCTCGATTGCTGTTTTCAGCAGCGCGTCAAAAACCGTCTGGCGCTTAAACATCAATGGGCAGACATGAAACCAGAGCATTTCGTTACAAGCGCGGCGGGCAAAGTCTTCCATGAGGGAATGAATCTTTTGTGGTCCGACCAACAGTGCGTCATGCGGTCGGAGGTGCGTTGCCATCTCGGTAATGGCGGATTCGGTGCGCTGCAGGCAGGCATCAAGATGCTCGCCATGCCGTTCCCTTCGCAGATCCCGCAGGAAAAGGAGTGCGATTAAGACAACAGCGATCATCAGGAGAACGTCGGTATCGACCAGATGGAGGAAATGCATGAGAATGGCAGCGACCGCGGCAATAATTCCAGCAATTGCGTCCCAGTCATATTTCAGTATTTTTTTCATTGATGCTCCCGTGAGTGTTTTTGCTTAAGCTCGAGCGCCACGATACACGTCATCTCCTGGAACCACATACGACTTTTCGCAGCTGAATGCAATTGTCTGAGGGGAAGAGCATACAGCTGAATCCCCAAACGGATACTATGGCCTGCCCCTCATCGTCTCCTGCAGCAAGTTCGAGCTGGTCCTTGTTGTGCCGGCAGCGCCTTGGTGGCGGCGTTTGCTGCGGTCCTCGGTCCTGGGGGCGGAGGCAGCGGTATTGCTTTGACTATGCTATTACCCTGTGCGGCCATGCCCATGAAACCTGTCCGTATTTTCCGGGGTAAACCATGCATCGAGGATTTGCCGATCCTCCGGACCACGCCAGGAACGCCGCCACTGAAGATGAGAGCTCCCAGGCCTGCCGCACGGGTTGGGTCAGATTCGTTTGTTTATGGAAACACTGCCCGATGCCCTTGAATGAAGGTGTCGTGGCTTATCCGCACGGCGGAATGAGCAGTGTACGGAGTTCCAGATTGTTTGTATCGGAGTGTGATCGAGTAGAGACGGGGAGGGTACATGCAGCAAGAAAAAGAAGCAGCGGCGCGAACGGCGGCTGCCAGGTATGCGACCGATAAAAATGCAGCCGTGGCCCTGTACGCTGCCCTGACCGGACAAGCAGCGGCATGCGCTGCCGGCGGATCGGAGGAACTGGAAGAGGAGATGCTCAGTCTGCTGCCGGCCTATCGCCATCCGGTGCATGATGCGTCCACCGAATATATTCTGTTTGTCGACCCGGCCGGAGTGCCAGCGGAAAAGCGCGGCACGAAAAAATCGGCTTTCTCATTCGACACTCCCGACGATGTAGACTGGCTGCACACGGAATGGCAATGCTGTCTGGCGGAACTGGCCCGGCTTGAGGAAGGGGCGGTGGGCAATCGGAGCGGACGGGGGCAGGCCGATGTCGTCGGTGCAGGAAGCAGTGACGCACAGGTGGGGGATTTCCGCCGGCAGCGGGCCTATCGTGCCTATATCAGATTGGTACGCAGCAAAGGACTTTCCAGGCAGGCTGCATTGCAGGCGGTGGAGGATCTCTATGGCTTCTCGGATGAGAACACAACGCTGCAGGCACTCAAAGCGGAGCGGGAAGCAGTGATCCGACGCTGGCAAAAGGAGGCGCCCTGTCTGGTGGAAACCATTCTTTCGCGCTGGCGGGGGCTGTTGCCCGGCGAGTAGAAGCTGCGGTGAACAAACTGGGGATTGTGCTGCAAACAGCGGAAAACGCGCTTCACGGCTTGCATAACCTTGGCGAAGAGGATATCTTCTGCAACTTGTTTAGAATCCCTGATACGCAACCACCGTTTTTTCACTGTGAACTTGTTTTTTCGAAGACCGTATGAAAACCACAGACCCTGATTCTGCATCATCTTCTGCAATTTTGCTTATTCACTGTCCCGACAACAAAGGCATCGTGGCCACGGTGAGTGAGTTTATATATACCAATAACGGGAATATCACTTATCTGGATCAGCATGTTGATGCCTCACGCAAGGTCTTTTTCATGCGCATTGCATGGGATTTGGCCCAGTTTATCATTCCGGATAACAAGATCGGAGAATATTTCGACACCCTGATCGCCAAGAAATACAATATGCAGTGGCAGCTCCATTTTTCCCATGAAGTACCCCGCATGGCGCTTTTTGTGTCAAAGCTGCCGCACTGCCTGTACGATATCCTGTCTCGCTGGAAATCCAATGAAATCAATGTTGAGATTCCCTTGATCATCTCCAACCATGCGGATCTGGAACCGGTGGCCCGTCAGTTCGGCATTGATTTTCATCACTTTGAAATCAACGGTCACAATAAGCAGGAGCAGGAACAGCTACAACTGGAGCTGCTGGAGGAGCATCAGGTAGATTTCATTGTCCTGGCGCGCTACATGCAGATTCTGTCTTCCGAGTTTGTCAGCCACTATCAGAACCGGATTATCAATATCCATCACTCCTTCCTTCCAGCCTTTCCGGGAGCCAAACCCTATCACTCCGCCTTTCAGCGGGGAGTCAAGGTGATCGGCGCCACCAGTCACTACGTTACCGCCGAACTCGATGCGGGACCGATCATTGCCCAGGACATCATCAGGGTCAGTCACGCCGATTCAGTGGCGGACCTGGTGCGCAAAGGACGGGATCTGGAGAAGGTTATCCTGTCCCGGTCGATCTGGCATCATCTGCAGCGTCAGATCCTGGTCTATGAGAACCGCACCGTGGTGTTCACCTGAGAAGAGAGCGTCTTCAGGTTTCTTCCGGTTCGACGAGGACCCCGGGAGGCAGTTCCTCCATCTCGAAGAGGTGAAATTCGAGCATCCCGTCCATAATATGAAAGGTGTTGATATACCTGCCCGGGTCATCGGGGACGGCGGTGTTGGTGGTATAGATACCGATGTGGCGGTCCCGTAGCGGCATGTCCGGATCCACCAGGACCCACATCAGGGGCGCGTTGTCCCCCTTGGTCTGCACGGTCAGAATCTGGCCGCCAAAGGGTATGGGAACAGACTGGAGCCGGTTGGGTTGAAGCTCGAATTTCCAGATGGTTTTCATAGGGTATCCTGCTGTTGGCCCCTTGGTGTTGCCGGTCGAGGGGCGATGGCTTTGGGTGGTCGGATGTTTTGAGGCGGATGCTTCCCTGCCTCCGGAGCAGTGCCCTCGCACAGTTGCCTGTTGCGGGCAAAGGCGCAATCTTACCCTTGTTGATCCGGCTTTGCAAGAAATGGACTGTTGGCTCTTGCCACCCCGGAACCACAGCCCGGCAATGGAGACACCGGCAGGGGCAGCGCGGCACGAAACCGCGCCTGCCGTCACCATGGGTGGTCACGTGTAATTCATCCTTGCGGAATCTGGCAATTCTGTTATCTGTGCAGTAACTTTTCTCCAGGACCGTGGACGGCTTTCTCGCCGTTTTCGCCGCGGTCGTTGCAAGAACTACTTACCCTCTAGGATATGTTATGAAATTCCCTATTGATTTGTCGGCGTACAAGCCCTTGCGTTTCTCGGTCGGCCAGGAAGGTCTCGATGCAGAGCAGCGCGCTACCTTGATACACAACATCAATCTGGTACGCGACAGTATCGTTTTTTTTACCGCCCTGGCAAATACCAAAGGGTTGGGCGGTCATACCGGCGGCGCCTATGACATCGTGCCGGAACTACTGATTGCCGATGGTTTCATGAAAGGCTCCGATTCCTGCTACCCGGTGTATTTTGATGAAGCCGGGCACCGGGTTGCCATTCAGTATATGATGGCGGTGCTCAACGGCTATAAACAGCCGGAAGCACTGCTCCATTACCGGGAATTCGGCAAAGGATTCTATGGCCATCCCGAGCGGCACGAGGAAGATGGCATCTTTTTCAGTTCCGGCCGCCTGGGGCATATGTGGAGCCATGTCAACGGCGTGGCCGAAGCGCATCCGGACAAGACGGTCTTCATGTTCGGCAGCGACGGTTCCCAGCAGGAAGGCGATGACGCTGAAGCGGCCCGCTACGCAACGGCTCGCAAGCTCAATGTCAAACTGCTGCTCGACGATAACAACGTTACCATCGCCGGTCATCCCAGCTCGTACATGCAGGGCTATGATCTGGCGCAGACCCTGGCAGGACATGGTTTGACCACCCTCACCTGCGACGGTGAAGATATCGATGCGCTGTTTGCCTGTATCAGCAAGGCCATTGTCGCCGAAGGGCCGGTGGCGGTTGTCGTCAAACGCAAGATGGCCATCGGCATTGCCGGAATTGAAGGGCTGCCCAAGGGACATGACGTTATCCCCGTAGCCATGGGGATCGAGTATCTCACCGCCAAGGGACGCGATGCCGCGGTCGCCATGCTGCAGAAGACGCCTGCCAAAGTTGATAAAATCGTGTATCGCGGCAGTTCCGCGGAATCGGCCAAGAATCGGGACGAGTTCGGCAAGATTATCAGCGATATCCTCAAGGAAATAGACAATCCTGCCTCCCGGGTACTGGTGGTGGACTCCGATCTTGAAGGTTCCTGCGGCCTGCACCATATCCGCAAGAACTGTCCGGAGGTCTATGTGCACGGCGGTATCATGGAGCGCAACAATTTCTCGGTGGCCGCCGGTTTCGGTTCCGTCCCCGGAAAGCAGGGCATTTTCGGCACATTTGCCGCCTTCCAGGAGATGGTGATCTCGGAAATCACCATGGCTCGGCTCAATCAGGCCAATGTCCTGGCCCATTTTTCTCATTCCGGTGTCGATGACATGGCGGATAATACCTGCCATTTCGGCATCAATAATTTCTTTGCCGATAACGGCCTGGCAGAGCATGACCAGACCCGGATGTATTTTCCGGCGGATGCCCTGCAGTTAAAGGCAATTCTGAACACGGTCTTCCACGATCCGGGTCTGCGTTTTATCTACTCAACCCGCTCCGGCACCCCCTTTATTCTCGATGAAAAGGGCGAGAAACGCTACGGCGACGGATATACCTTCACCCCGGATACCGACGAAGTTATCCGTGAGGGGCGCGATGGCTACATCGTTGCCTACGGGGAAATGCTCTATCGCTGCCTCCATGTGGTGGAGCTGCTCAAGGAGCAGGGCGTTGATATCGGCCTGATCAACAAACCGGTGCTCAACGTGATCGACGAGTCCATGCTGGCCACGGTGGGTGCGAGTCCGATGGTTCTGGTGGTGGAAACCCAGAACAGCAAGACCGGCCTGGGGATCCGCTATGGCAGCTGGCTGCTGGAACGCGGCTATACCCCTCAATACGGGTATATGGGGACCTGGAAAGATGGTGCCGGCGGCCTGTCGGAGCAGATTCCCTATCAGGGGATGGGCGTTGACGCTATTCGCGACAAGGTGTTGCAGATGGTCAAAGGCTGAGTTCGCCGTTCTCCCCTTGCCGAGGCAGGTATCGGCAGGGGTCGGAACAATAAAAAACCGGAGATGCTCTTTGTGAGCACTCCGGTTTTTTTATGCGGATCGTACGCTGAGAGCGGCCAGGGCTGTCAGTGAAAAACGGAGCCGCTGCGATGGGGCAGGGCTCCGGATACGGTGCAAACGGAAGGGATGGATCGTTGTCGCTTACAGATCCTGCGGCTTGACAATCTCCCCTTTGGCCGCTTTCAGTTTCTGAAGGGCAGCCTTCTGTTCGGCATACACGGCAAACAGCCGCTCGGAGGCTCCTTGAGCCTTGTGCCATGCGGCGTCCTGCAGGTCGATGCGGGCAATCACGTTGTCAATGTACAGAGAAAACTGCATGTTGTAGAGCGATTCGGGATACTCTTTTTTGATGCGCTCGGTGAAGAGCTTCTTCAGATCCTCGTATTTCGGAATCATGCCGATCGGGGTTTCAATGGCCTGGACGTCGCCGTGGGCGAACAGTTCGAGCCAGCCCAGCCAGACGTGCACATCCTTTTTCTCGCCGAGCAGTCCCTTGCCGCTGCCGCCACGGGCTTCATGGGTAAGGAAGTAGTTCAACCCGGCCATGACCGGTTTGTGGGTCATTTTATCGTTGCCGTAGAAATTGAGCTGGGCTTCGAGATAATCGGTAAGTTTTCCGGCCACAAAGGGGGTGTTGGCCCAGGGTTGACGGTTGACACCGCTGGCGCCGATCTCCGCTGCCGTTGCCTTGGAAACGATGGATGCACCGATGACCACGCCGGCGTCCATATTTTTCGCGACCCAGATCGGCGGCATGGTGTCGCTGTCCCGGCCGGAATAGGTGATAACTTCAACAACGATACCCGCCGGATCGGCATTGGCCTCCTTGTTATGATTGCCGACCGAATCGGCCCTCAGGGTGCAGCGCGAGTTGGGGTGCGACATCGGCACGTCGCTCATATCCTTGGTCCACTGGCCCTGATAATTGATGCCTTTCTCGGGGGCTGGGTCGCCGTCGCCGACCCAGCGAGGGGTGCCCTGCTCATCGATCAGCACATTGGAGAAAATAACCTCTGTGCCCGGCTGGCGTAAACATTTCATCAGGTGGGGGTCGCCCTCCCGGTTGACATCCTCGATGATGCCGAAGATGCCGATTTCCGGATTGACCGCCCGCAGGGTGCCGTCATCGCCGATCCACATCTGCGCCAGATCGTCGCCGACGAAGTCGCTGCCCACCATGGCCGTGGTCGTCTTGCCGCAGCCGGAAGGCGCGGCTCCGGCAAAATAGGTCTTGCGGCCGTTCGGGCCGGTCATGCCGGTGATGAACATGTGTTCGGAGAGTTCCTCGCCGTTATACTTATACATGGCGCAGTCCGTGGCGAAGCGGTGGTTGCCTTTTTTCATCAGCAGGGTATTGCCGGCATAGGTGCAGAAGGTGGAGAACGTGGTCTGCCAGCTGCGATCCATGTAGATACGGGCCTTGGGAATATCCTCGGATCGGTTGGGGCCTTCGGAATGGACATTGGTGAAAAATTCACCACGCCGCGTCACTTCGGCATCAAAGTCGGCATAGCAGTTGCGATAAAGCAGCTGCGCCGAATGGATGACATAGGTGGAACTGGAGATCTCAATAGCCGGTATGGAGGCTTTGGCGCCTACCGGTCCACGGCTGTAAAAGCCAACGAACATGGTCTTACCCTTCATGATGCCACGAATATTGTCGCGGACATAGGCATGGGATTGGTCGCGCAACTCTTTCTTGGCCAGCGATGAAACCTTCTCGCCTTCATTGACGATGTAAAAGGTCTGGTTGACCATGCGCCCCTGATCCTCGGGCAGATCGAAGTGGATGGTATGACCGGGGAGCGCGAGCGGTGCTTCTTCGCCCTTCTCCAAGCTCATCTTTCTGACCACATCATTATCTGCCTCGCTGCCGGTGTGGATAAAGACATGATCGGGTTCGCACATGGCAATGGCGTTTGCAACCTTTAACAGCGCCTCTTCATTTGTAATGAGCGCGAGCCGAGAGAGATGTTCTTTGTCAAGTCGTTGCTCGAACAATTTTTTCGCTTCGTCAATGGTCGTTACGCCGCCAACTGCTGCTAAAATATCAACGCCTTTTTTAAACTCCACTATCCTGCCTCCGTTGGATTGTTATCGCAAAAGTATATAAGGTAACTGTCTGTGTACAGTTGTTTACAAGTTTGTAATCTTCCATATTTAGCTCGATTTCTATGAATTAGCAAACAGGAATACCGCTTTTTTTAGTTTTTCATGAGCGCCGTGTACCTCATGAAGCAGATTTTGGCTTCAGGTGCCTGGGGGCGCGGGACGGTCCGCATGCAGCGAAAGAGGCGGTCATCGGTTTTCGGGACCGCTCGATTCGGCCTGCTTGAGAATATAACAGGCTCTCTCTCGCTCTGAAGGGGCATCTCCTTAGGTTGTCTGTTCAAGGCAGCGGTCACTGGTATTGTTACTGGAGCAGGGTGAGGTTTCTGATGGATCGATTGGTGGTGAGGTGTCGATGTAGTGTTGGCAAGCGTATTCGTCCTGAGCCGTCGCCGCTCACTGTCGATTATTTCTCCTCTGTATTGACAACTGTCTCGTCGGTATTACTGTTTAGGTATACCCTTTTTTAGGGTGTCCTAATAAAAGTATGCAGGGAGACCGCCATGAGTGAATATAGCAGTATGAGAGGTTACGGAAACCTGGTATGGGTTAATGATAAGGACGGCAAGGAGTTTGTCTGTACGCTCGATAGTAACGAGAGCAAGAAAAAGTATGAAGAACTCACCGAACATGAGCGTAAAAGCTGTACCAATGTCAATGAGATTGTAGGTACTGAACGCTGGTAGTACCAGAGAATCCAGCAGAAAGCCCGGAACATAGTGTTCCGGGCTTTTTTTTTGATTTCGATTCAGGAAAGCCGTGGAAAGCGAATGCCGCTCTCGGGGACGCGCTGCCATTTGAGTTCTATCGGGAACGGCTGCACCTGCCATACCCGGCGGCTGTATTCGCGAATAGAACGATCCGAGGAAAATTTCCCCATGCGGGCAACATTGAGAATGGACATGCGTGTCCATTGTTCACGGTTGCGAAAGACTTCGCTTACCTGCTGCTGGCAATCGATGTAGGATTGGTAATCAGCCAGTACCAGATAGGGATCATGGTTGAGCAGCGAATCGAGCAGCGGCCGGAATAGTTCGTGGTCCCCATGGGAGAAGTGACCCGAGCGAATCAGATCAATGGCGGCCCGCAGTTCGTCATTGCCGGTGTAGTAGTCCCGGGGGCGATAGCCGGAGGCCTGCAGTTCCTCAACCTCTTCCACCGTCAAGCCGAAAAGGAAGAAATTTTCCGCACCGACCTCCTCCCTGATTTCAATATTCGCTCCATCCATGGTACCGATGGTCAAGGCCCCATTCATGGAGAATTTCATGTTACCGGTGCCCGACGCCTCTTTGCCTGCCAGGGACAACTGCTCGGAGAGATCGCTCACCGGGTAGACGATATGGCCGATCTGGACGTTGTAATTCGGGAGAAAATACACCCGAAGCCGGTCGTTGACATCGGGATCCTTGTTGATCACCTCGGCCACCGAATTGATACATTTAATCATCAGCTTGGCCATGGAATAGCTGGGGGCCGCCTTGCCGCCGAAAACGCAGACTCGCGGCGGGATATCGATAGTCGGGTCAGCCTTGATTCGATTATACAGGGTGATGATGTGGAGCACGTTGAGATGCTGGCGCTTATATTCATGGATCCGTTTTACCTGCACATCGAACATGGCCGCAGCATTGATCTTGGTGTGTTGTTTCTGTAACGCGTAATCGGCAATGTCCTGCTTGTTTTCCAGTTTGACCCGCTGCCAGGACTCTGTAAAGGCCGCATCGTCGACCAGCGGCTCCAGTCGCCGCAATTCCGATAAATCGCGGATCCAACCGTCGCCGATGGCATCGGTGATCAATTGGCTCAGGCGTGGATTGCTGACCAGCATCCAGCGCCGCGGAGTGACGCCATTGGTGATGTTGATGATTTTCTTCGGCCAAAGCCGGTGAAAATCGGCCAGCAAGTGCTGTTTCAATAACTGGGTATGAATGGCGGCCACCCCGTTGATGGTATGACTGCCGATGCAGGCCAGATGGGCCATACGCACGTAGCGAGGTCCGGTTTCATCGATGATGGACAAGTTGCGGACAATGGCTTCATCTCCAGGGAAGTGCATCCGCACCTGGTCCAGGAAACGGTGGTTGATTTCATAGATGATTTCGAGGTGGCGGGGCAGGAGCGAACCAAACAGTTTAACCGACCATTTTTCCTGGGATTCGGGCAAAAGGGTATGGTTGGTGTAGGAAAAGGTGCGGGTGGTGATCTCCCAGGCCTTGTCCCATTCCATGCCGTGTTCGTCCATCAGCAGCCGCATCAGTTCGGCAACGGCGATGGCGGGATGGGTATCGTTGAGCTGGACCGCATAATCTTCGTGGAAATCATCCAGGCTTTCGTGGCTGAACAGGTGCATGCGGATCATATCCTTGAGCGAGCAGCTGACAAAGAAATACTGCTGTTCCAGGCGCAGTTGCTTGCCCTGAAACTGTTCATCATTGGGATAGAGAACCTTGGTGATGTTTTCGGCGGCGATTTTCTCCGCCACGGCACCGAAGTAGTCACCGGTATTGAAATCCTCGAAATCAAACGATTTCGGGGCTTCCGCGCTCCACAATCGCAACGTGCTGACCGTATTGACTTTGTAGCCGGGAATCGGGGTGTCATACGGAACACCGATCACCACCCGGGCCGGCACCCATCGGGTGTGCCGGTGGCCGTCGCTGTCCAGATAGGATTCGATGGTGCCGCCAAACTCTACCTCCTGGATCATATCAGCCTTTTTTACTTCCCAGGGGTTGCCGCGCTGCAGCCAGCGATCGCTGAGTTCCTTTTGCCAGCCGTTTTCGATCTCCTGGTCAAACATACCGAATTCATAGCGAATGCCGTAACCGATGGCCGGAATTTCCAGGGTCGCCAGTGAATCGAGGTAACAGGCGGCCAGCCTGCCGAGGCCGCCGTTGCCCAGCCCCGGTTCCTCCTCTTCGTTGATGATGGACTGCAGGTCCAGATCGGTTTCCTGGGCAGCCTGGGCAAATTCCTCGAACAGGCCGAGATTGACCAGGTTGTTGCACAGGTGCGGACCGGTGAGGAATTCGGCGGAAAGATAACAGACGATCCGGCTTTCTTTTTCCAGCAGGGCCTCGGTGGAGTTGATAAAGAGTTGCTGCATCCGGTCGCGCACCGTCAGGGCAACGGCATGGTAATAGTCGTTGAGTGAGCAGGAGAGGACGGTCTTTCCCTGCTGGTAGAAAAGCTTGTAGGCAAAGGCCCGCTTGAGTTTGTTGATGTCCACGTTGTGGTTGGACGGTGCGGTTTGAACAGGGGTGTGCGAATTTTTCGGCATGATGGCTCCTTCCTTCAGGTATCGGCTGGCGAGAAGCCGGTATCCGGCTCATGAGTCCTGTGCAGGGCTCGTTGCGCACTGCTGCCACAATCCCTGCTGCGTTGTGGCAATCACCGATCCGGGTTTATTGAATTTCCCTGAGGTCAATAATCTCCATTTTGTGATTGCGGTTCGGGTTTTCCGGTGAGGGTCCTTCGGTCTGGATAATACAACTGCCCTTGAGATGGTATTGCAGGGCATAGTCCCGGGCAAAATCGGTCCAGTCGGCCGGGTGGTTGATCTCGTAAACAGGAAAAACGCCGTAGGAGAAGAGCAGTTCCCTGCAGGTGGTCCGATTGGAGCTCACTGCCAGAATCCAGGTGGGCAGCTTGTAGCGTGACAGCCGCCGGGCCGTAAGACCGCTGTCCGTAGGGGTGAGGATGGCGGCAACGCTATCGGTCTGGCTGACGATACTGTTGACGCTGGAGGCAATGTAATCCACCTCTCGTATGTCCGTAAAGATGGGATGCTCTGGTGTTTTCCGGTAACTGTGCGTGGTGCGGTGCGGTTCGGTGGCCACGGCTATCTGCACCAGCATGCGTACCGCCTCGATCGGATAGCGGCCCATGGCCGATTCCTCGGAAAGCATGACGCAATCGGTGCCGTCGAGAATGGCATTGGCTACGTCCGTGGCCTCGGCACGTGTCGGTCTGCGGTTATTGGTCATCGATTCAAGCATCTGGGTGGCGGTGATCACCGGCTTGCCGAACAGGTTGCCTTTGGCCGTGATCATCTTCTGCAGGATGGCGATTTCCTCAATCGGAATTTCCACTCCGAGATCGCCTCGGGCCACCATAACCCCATCAGCGGCTTCCATAATCTCGTCGACTTTATCGAGAATGGAGGCTCTCTCGATTTTGGCAATGATGAACGGCTGGTAGCCCATGTCTGCCGCTGCTTCGCGTACCGCCCGGATGTCGGCGGCATCGTTGACAAAGGACTGGCTGATGACGTCGACCCCTTGGTCCAGGGCAAATTGCATGCAATTCCGGTCGTGCTCGGTGAAGGCGGAAATCCCCAGATCAATTCCCGGCAGATTGAGACCTTTGCGCGAGCGCAGTTTGCCGCCAACCAGTACCCGGCAGTGGACCAGCGCTCCTTCGATCGATTCAACCTGTACCTGGATAAGGCCGTCGTTGATAAAGAGGACATTGCCGGGCTGTACCACCTGCGGCAGTTCTTTGAGGGTGACCGACACCAGGTGCGCGGTTCCCTCCACCTCTTCTGTGGTCAGCGTGAAGGCATCGCCGATGATCAGGTTCACCGGTTCCTCGATCAGGTTGCCGATGCGGATCTTGGGTCCGGGGAGATCGGCCATAATGGCGATGAGGCGATTTTTTTTCCTGGCGGCCTCCCTGATGCGAGCGATAATATCGCCGTGCATGTGGAAATCGCCATGGGAAAAGTTGAGCCGGGCGATGTTCATGCCGGCATCGATCATCTTCTCGAGCATCTCCGGCGAATCGGATGCCGGTCCGATGGTGCAGACCACTTTGGTTTTATGGGTAGGAAGGGGTGCTTTGAACATACAATCTCCGTAAGAAAGAAAAAATGAGCGTTATTGATGTTGCCTGGGGCGATCCGTTGAGAATGCGGGGTGCAGTATCCTCAGATGCGCTGCATGAGGTCGGACAAGGAACTGTTTTCCATGGTTGCCCGCAGCCGTTCGTCAATGGCAGTGGCCTTGCCATCGGCATCGATCTTGACATAGACGATCCGGGTCGAGCAGACAATCTCCTCCAACTCCTTTTCGAAATCAAAACGACGGGCCTCCACATTGATTGCCAGTGAGCTCGTGCCGATTTTGCTTACCCGGGCATAAATACGGACGTGGTGACTGATCTTGACCGGCCGTTTGAACTGGACTTCATCCATTTTCAGGGTGACCATATTGGCAGTACGGCACAGGTAGCCGGCAAAGGCAGCCCCGGCCTCATCGAGCCAGGAGAGCATAGTGCCGCCGAACAGGTTGCCGTTGAGGCCGATCTCGCTGGCCCGGCAGATTTTGGTTGCAACATAGTGCATGGCAATTCCTTGGTTGCTGGTGGCAGGGTTCCTGCGTAAAGCGCCGTTACAGGAACTACTCGCCTCAGTTTACGATGGTGTTTGTTTTTGGTCAGAAATCAGACTGCACGGAAACGGCCTTTGCGGGCCGGATGGGTTTGGTTGAAGACCTTGCATCAACGAAAACTGCACAGTATAGAATACAATAATGACGCTGCTCGAACAATTCCATGGAAAATCGACAGCGGTGCATCCTTGCGACAAGCTCGGCCCTTCGCGTTTGTCTGAAATAATCCTCCGTTTGTAGATCGTGTATGCAACCTCCCAAAAAAGATACGGTGCTTTTTGTCTGCGGGCAGTGCGGTTTTGAAAGCCGCAAATGGCTGGGACGCTGTCCTGACTGCGGGGCCTGGGACAGTCTGACCGAACAGAAGAAACAGGTGCGTGTCCGCCGCGGCCGCGTACAGGCAACAGCGCAGCCGCTGGCTGCGGCAGGTGAAGAAGAGGTGACCCGCCTGGTCACTGCCATCGGCGAAATGGACCGGGTGCTGGGCGGCGGCATTGTTCCCGGCTCTCTGGTGCTGATCGGCGGCGATCCGGGTATCGGTAAATCGACCCTGATCCTGCAGCTGCTTTCCTCGCTGGCAGCCAACGCGCTCAAGGTGTTGTATGTCACCGGCGAGGAATCGGTGCGCCAGATCCGCATGCGTGCCGGCCGGCTTTCCATCCAGGACAAGGATATCTATATCTCCACCGAAAACTGTGTTGAGGCCATTGTCGATCTGGCCGGGCAGATGCAGCCGTCGCTGCTGGCCGTGGATTCGATTCAGACCGTGTTCAGTGAAGAGGTCGCTTCGGCGCCGGGTTCGGTTACTCAGGTTCGAGAGGCGACCGCACGCCTGCTGACGCTCGCTAAATCGAGCCATCTGCCGATTCTTCTGGTCGGGCATGTCACCAAAGATGGCTCCATCGCCGGGCCGCGGGTTCTGGAGCACATGGTCGACACCGTGCTCTATTTCGAGGGGGATCGCGGACAGGTGTTTCGTATCCTGCGCACAGTCAAGAACCGCTTCGGTTCCACCAACGAGATCGGGGTATTCGAGATGAAGGAAAGCGGCCTGGCCGAGGTCGATAATCCTTCTGCCCTCTTTCTGGCCGAACGCCCGGTCAATGTCCCGGGATCGGTGGTTATGCCCAGTGTGGAGGGAACGCGGCCGATCCTGGTGGAGGTGCAGGCCCTGGTCAGCCGGTCAAGCCTGGGTACGGCGCGGCGTACGGCCATCGGTGCCGATCCGCAGCGGTTGGCCCTGCTCACTGCCGTGCTGGAGAAAAAACTCGGCGTAACCCTTTTTGATCACGATATTTTTCTCAATATCGCCGGCGGTATCCGCATCGATGAGCCGGCCCTGGATCTCGGGGTGGTGGTGGCCCTGCTGTCCAGCTTTTTTGAGAAACCCATTGATCCGTTCACGGTCGTATGCGGCGAGGTCGGGCTGGCAGGGGAGATTCGGGCCGTGGGACAGATGGAGATGCGGTTGCGGGAGGCGGGGCGACTGGGTTTTAAAACCTTTCTCATGCCGGAATCGTCGACCCGCCAACTTCAGGGCAAAGCCAAAGAGGGGATACGGATTGTGCCGATCCGCACGGTGACGGAACTGGCCGATTGCCTGTTCTCGCCGTGAGTTTCAGGTGTGCGCTTCCAGATCCCGATAGGCAGCTGGGACAAATCGCGGCGTGCAGAGGGCGAGAAAAATGAGATCCGTGCTGCCGATGTTGGTGATCCGCTGCCGAACCTCAGCCGGGATGACCACTACCTCGCCGACCTGAACCTCCCGCGGTGTTTCGGTTCCTATCTCCACCCATCCGACGCCTTCGACAATCAGGTAGCGTTCGCAGATCGCGCGAAGGCTGTGCCAGCGGGTGGTCTTGCCCGGTTCCACCCGGGCGCGGGCTACGGAGAGCGCCGGATCCTCTACGGTATTATGCAGCTCGGTGATGAAACAGCCTTCCTCAAAATAATATTCCTTCTCTTCCATATCCTCGCTCCAGTGGCGGGTACGCGCCGTCTTCCTGCCTTCGGGAATCGTTGGATTCAACGCTCCAGGGCTTGCTGCATCTTGTCAGCCAGTTGGTTAACGGAAAACGGTTTCTGGAGGAAGCACACTCCGGGGTCCAGTACACCGTGATGCGCGATGACGTCAGCCGTATATCCGGACATGAACAGACATTTCAGGTTGGGATAGAGGGCCGACAGATTATTGGCCAGGTCCCGGCCATTCATCTCAGGCATAACCACGTCGGTCATGAGGAGCTGGATCTCGCCGCTGTGCTCCCTGACCAGACGCATGGCTTCTCCCGGGCTGTTTGCACCTAATACCACGTAGCCCTGATTCTTCAGCATCCGCGTGATCATTTCCAGTATGGTGGGCTCATCTTCCACCAGCAGGACCGTTGTGTGACCGTGGGCGAGCAACGTCTCTGCCGGCGTTTCCGTTGCGGCCTGTCCACCTGTTGTGCCGGCAAACCGTGGCAGATACAGGGTAAAGATCGTTCCCTGTCCCGGTGCGCTCTCGGCCCGGATAAAGCCGTTATTCTGTTTAATGGCCCCGTATACCGTGGCCAGGCCCAGGCCGGTGCCCTCGCCCACGGCTTTGGTGGTAAAGAACGGTTCGAAAATGCGATGCAGCGTTTCCTCATCCATGCCGCGTCCGGTGTCCCGCACGGTCAGTCGCGCGTATTCTCCGGGCACGCTATCCGGATGATCGGCGCAGTCCGCATCGTCAAGGGCAGTGTTGGCGGTCTCAATGGTGATGGTGCCGACATCGGTGATAGCCGCCCGGGCGTTGAGGCAGAGATTGGCCAGGATCTGGTCGATCTGGGAGGGGTCCATGCGCACCGGCCACAGATTACCCGCAGGCTGCCAATTGAGTTGAATATCCTCGCCGATGAGCCGCCGCAGCATGTTGAGCATTCCCTCCACGGTCTCGTTCAAATTCAGCACCTGGGGAGAGACCGTCTGTTTCCGGGCAAAGGCTAACAGTTGCTGGGTGATATCGGCGGAACGGCGCGCTGCCTTGCCGATTTCTTCCAGGCAGCTAAAGAGCGGATGAGACCGATCCAGCTGGTTCATGACCAGCTCCGTGTAGCCCAGGATCACTCCGAGCATATTATTAAAGTCGTGGGCGACCCCGCCTGCCAGCCGTCCGATGGATTCCATTTTTTGCGCTTGCATCAATTCTTCCTGGAGGTGCATCTTCTCTAGTTCGGTCCGTTTGAGGTCCGAAATATCTCTGATGACCTCAATGGCGCCGGTGCGGATTCCGAAACTGTTGTACAGCGGTGCGGCCGCGCACCAAATGTACGCGCCGCTCCCCTTGTTTAAGGCCTGAACAAAGGTTTCAGCATAGATGGTTTCGCCCGATTGCTTGACGTAGGAATACGAATCCTTTCTCTCATGTTCAGGGATATTGAGGAGGTCGATCAGGATGGGGCGGTGTTCTCCGCAGAAGGGAACCGCGTAGGCATAGTCGCCCTTGCCAAGCAACGCATCCCGTGAGACACCGGTCATCGCCTCGGCCGCCCGGTTCCAGGCAACGATCCGCCCCTCGGTATCGATAACCAGGGTGGCATCCGGCAGAAAATCGATAATGTCGATCAGGTTCTGGCGTTCCGACAGCAGCGCTTCCTCGGCCCGCTTGTGATCGGTAATGTCTGCCGCCAATGCGAGAATACAATCTACGGTACGGTCAGGGCGTCGCACGCATCCGACCGAAAGATTGGTGTAGAGTACGGCACCGTCTTTACGGATAAACCGTTTCTCCAGGGAGTACTCATCGATCTCGCCGGACAGGATTCGGTTGAACTGTGCCACGTCCGCCGCTACATCGTCAGGATGCGTCAGTTCCGCCCATGTTCGCTGAAACAATTCCTCGTTTGAATACCCGAGCATTTGCTTCAAGCGGTCGTTTACCTGCAGCCAGCCCTTCTCCGGAGAAGTGATCGCCATGCCGACGAGTTGCCGTTCGAAGAACAGGCGCATCCGTTCCTCGCTGGTCCGCAATGCTTCCTCTGCCTGTTTGCGCTGGGTGATGTCACGGAGGATGCCCTCAACGCCGAGAATCTGCCCTTCGGTGTCGTAATAGTAGCTTGAGGTGGTGGAAACAAGGACAGGAGAACCATCTTTGCGTACAAGGACAATCTCGTAATCGCGGACCACGCCATCTCGTTTCAGGAGTTCCAGCATCACCTGCCGTTTGTCCGGATGCATCCAGAACGATGCAAGGGGCCAACCGATCATTTCTTGAGGAGAAGCATAACCGAGCAGGGCGGCTCCGGAAGGGCTGGTCAAGGTGAGAATGCCCCGAGTGTCTGTTCTGTAGAATGTATCCCGGGTGTTTTCAATGATGCTCCGGTAGCGGGATTCGCTTTTTCGCAATGCCGTCTCGCTGATTTCCAGTTCGTAGGTGCGCTTTTTCACCGCTCTTCTGAGTAAGCCATTCCAGGAAAAGAGACCAACGACCAGCAGGCAGAGGACACCACTGCCGATCAGCGCATATCTGGCGGATTCGGGGGTTAGGATGGGTGAGCCCTGCCATTTTTTATCGATCTGTTGCAGTTCCGCAGCCGACAGCTGCGCGAAACCGGCCTCGATCTCCTGCAGCAGCGCCGTGTTTCCTTTCCTGACGGCCCGGCGAAACTCGCCGACAGTGAGCGGAGGAGAGGCATGGTATTGATTGTGGATTCCGTATTTGTAGAGAAAATAGAGCGCTGGAGGTCTGTCGACGACAAAGACGTTGACTTTACGTTCTTTGGCAGCTCGAATAATGGCCTCGTACCCTTTGAAAAGCACAAGGTTTTCTATTCCATGTCTGCGCAGAAAACCAACTGCGGCATCGCTCTCCTTGGCGGCCACGACAAAACCATCCAGGGATTGTATGTCGGATATTCCTTTGATGTCGTGATGGAAAAAAACTGGAACGTCGATGCGGGCATAGGGATTGGTGAAATCGAGCCAAGCTGAGCGTTCCCTTGTCTTGAAGATCGTGTCGATGGCATCGAACGCCTCGGCTTTCATGCCGTTGAGAGCGCTGCCCCAGTCCATTGCCTTGATTTCGACCCGAATCCCGGTCTTTTTTTGCCATAGCCGCCACTGGTCAACGAGGATGCCCTGGGGCATGCCATCGTTATCCAGAAAGACGTAGGGCGGATAGTTATTATCCATCGCCACCCGAATGGTACGTGATGGCGAAACTGCAGAAGCAGCAGCGCAGAAGGTAGGGTAGAGCAAAAGACTCCAGAACAGGAGGATGAAGACTGAAAAGAAATGACGTATCACTGTTCTATACCATCGTGTGTGCTGACTGATGAAAACACGGTTTTTTGATTGTGCTGTCTTGGAAATGTGAAAATATCCGCAGAAGCAGGCCACAGGGTATCATTCGGGGTGCATATCGTGCCGAGCAATTGAAAGGGCATGCAATACCCCGGCAGAAAGATTGTATCCGATTTGCCTGTGCCATGGAACTGTTGATTGAACGGGACGTGCAAAGGGGAAGTGTTGCAATGTTTGAGATCGAGAGGCGAAGGCGTAGGTGCAATGCTGAAGGGCTGGGAAACGGTTGAACACAACAATGAAATATCCTGTGCCCGGAACTCCCGTCTTGTGATGGGCATGGTTTCGCTCAACGCTTGATGGCGACGCTGCCGCCACGAGGAAAAAAGCGCGCTATGTGAGAAAAAAAAACGGGGATGAGCGTTCCTGGCGGAAACGCCTCCCCGTGGTGGTCTTTCGGCGACCGCCGAAACGTTACACGCCTCAGGAACCCCCGTACCCGATGGTCACCTTCCCGCTCGCAACGATCACCGGAACCTTGCGTTGGCCCAGGCTGTGCTTCAGCATCTCTTCCATTTTGCTTGGATCCATTTTCACGTCGTAATAGACATGCTCAGGATTCGCCTCACGGGCGCGAGTGGTGTAGGGTCAGCCTTGCTTTCCGTAAATAATTGTCTCGCTCATGTTGTTCCTCTCATTGGTTAGTTGTCAGGATGCACGATACCTTCAAAGTATCCTGCACCGTTGATCCTTTTTCAACGTTCATTTGTTGGTGTTGCAGGCGAATAAAAGATATTTATCCTTTCCCTTTGCCGTTGTGCTCCAGGCGTCACACCTTTGTTGCCATGAACTGGAAACCGTGGCCTCGCCCCGATTGTTCCTCTGTTGTTCCTGGACCACTTCATCCCGGTCAATGGACGGCCAAAAGAAGGCCGAACAGTGCCAGCATAGCATCGGAAAAATTCTCAATTCGAAAAATCCAGCCGTCCCCTTTTTATAATGGGCAACATGTAGCAAAGATCCAGTGACGTTGAAAATGAGAAACTCACTGTAGTGACAACAGGTTAATAACCTAACCCGTTCTGTGGCGATGTGCTCTGCCCGTCATGTGCATCGAGGATGTTTTTCATCGGAGATTGTTGAGTTCAGCTTCCAGATAACTGATAAAAACATCTCTGGCGTCGTTTTTCCGCTGTGCATCTGTGATCAGTGCTATCGAGTACATGGGCAATTCTGGTAATTCCAGGTGGGGAGGCGCTTTTCTTAACCCATCCTTTACCGCCCCCTTGGGCAGAATAGATACGCCCATTCCGGCTTGCACCGCAGCTTGAATGCTTGCAATAGAAGTCCCCGTGAACAGGATCTCCCATTTTCGGTGAGCCTTATCAAGACGTTCAGTGGCTAGTGTTCTAAAGCTGCAGGGGGAGGGGAGTACGGCAAGAGGCAGCGTTTCCGGCAGAGCTGCTTCAGCATCGTTACCGATAACCCAAAGTAACGGTTCTTGCGCGAGGATACGGCTGCTTCCCTGGTACGAGTCTTTTCCCGCCACCACTAAATCCAACTCGCTTTTCTCGAACAGTGGGATGAGATTGATGCCGACATCCGACTGTACGATGAGGTGGATATTGGGATACTGTTTCCTGAATTTACTGAGAATGGTGGGCAGTAGTTCAGGCAGAAAATAATCTATGAGTCCTACTCGTAATTCTCCGCTAGCTTTGGGTTGCGTTAATCGGCTGACAGCTTCGTCATGGACTGACAGGATGCGTCCTGCGTAGTCCAATAACAATTCCCCCTCAAGGGTGAGTGAGAGGTTTTTACTCATTCTGTTGAACATCTGCGTGCTTAATCGTTCTTCGAGGCGACGGATTTTTACGCTGACACCGGACTGGGTCAAGCCAATATTCTTTCCGGCCTGAGTGAAACTTCCTGTGTGCGCAACTTCTGCAAAGCAACGCAGCATGTCTATGTCAAGATCTATGGCTATCATGGTGTCGATGATAAACAGTCATGTAATGCATGACAACTATTAATTTGCATTATGGATGATCCGTCATAGAGTAAACGAATGTCGGCAATACGTCTGGCTCCATAATAAGATAATGACCTGTTTGGAAAATGTGAAATTATAAGGGAGAACTACATGAAAGCGATAATTGCAAAAGGTGGGAGTGACGCACAAGATGCTGGAGCCTTTACCTTGAAAGAACTGCCAATGCCTGAGCCGGGAACACAGGACCTCCTGGTTCGAGTCATTGCCATCGGTATGAACCCTGTTGATACCAAGGTTCGCAAACGGGAAGAAAAAGACGGCGTGCTGGGCTGGGATGCTATCGGGATTGTCGAAAAAACAGGCGACGGCGTGATTGGCTTTAAAGCGGGCGATAGGGTCTTTTATGCGGGTGATATTACCCGGCCTGGGTGCAATAGCGAATATCACCTGGTCGATCAGCGGATAGCTGCGTTAGCTCCTCAAAAACTCTCACCTGAAGATGCCGTGGCAATGCCTTTAACGTCCATTACTGCCTGGGAGGGACTGTTCGAGCGATTGGGTTTTGTGCCGGAGGCAAATGCAAACTCCGGTAAATCCATTCTGATAATCGGTGGCGCGGGAGGAGTGGGATCTGTCGCCATACAACTTGCCCGTTGGGCAGGGCTCAACGTATTTGCAACCGCATCGCGATCGGAAACGGTTGATTGGTGCAGGAAGTTAGGTGCTGACAGCATCCTGAATCACAGAAAAAATCTCTATGAAGAGCTGCAATCAGCTGGAGCCGATTCCGTTGACGCCATCTTTTGTACCACGCAACTGGAAAAACATTGGCAGGTCATGGCGGAATGCATCCGTCCGCAAGGGCATATCGTTTTTATCGATGACCCGGCATCCGCTCTCGACATCACTGTGTTTAAACTCAAGAGCGTCACGCTCTGCTGGGAATTGATGTATACCAAATCCATTTTTCAGACGGACGATATGGCCGAGCAGGGGAAATTGCTGACGACGGTTGCCCGACTGTTGGATGAGGGTACCCTTGTGACAACACGACAGAAGACCTTGAACGGTCTGACGCCTGAGAATATCCGGGCAATGCACATCAAGCAGGAGAGTGGCACCATGATGGGCAAACAGGTGCTCGTTTTTTAAGGGCCATCTTGCCGCACCAGGACCAACTGGGGGCACGTCAGGTGTCCTTCTCGATGGTCGCCATACAGAGGTGATCTGCCAGAGAGCCGGTTGACCCAGGTGTCTGTCAGATCACCTTTGCTGCAGATTCTTGGACGGGAGGCAGTACGCTGCCTCCCTGCTGTTCGGAATAACCGCTGGGAACAAGACCTTTATTTGCCCCTTTCGATGGTATAGATCACGTCGCCTCCGCTTGCCTCACTCGAGGATTCGGATACGAGTTTCCAGTGACTGTTGATCGCATATTGCAGGCGCAGGGTGGAGACCGGATCGAACAGGCCTAAGCCGTAACTGACATACAGCTTGGGCGACAAGTATTTGCCAACCACAAATGAGGCATTTCCCGGATTGGTTCCGGCCCCGGCCTCGCCGGTATCAACCCCGAATTTATCCAAACCCAGATTGCCGCTGATTTTTTCCGCCACGGCATTGCCCCCTCGTAAACCCATTGCCAGCGCGGCCCGACTCATGGCCGAGCCCTCACTGCCGGAGTTCTGGCTCATCGGCCGCCCGAGTACCAGATAGGACAACTGGTTTCCCTGGGTCATGGTCGGATCGGAAAACAAGGTGAAGGTGGGCTTTTTGAGATTGCCTCGCACCTGCACGCCGACGGTGATCCCTTCCTCAGGCCGACGGACGGCTCTCACGTCGAGTCCCGGCTGACCAATAGGCCCGCCGGGAAAGAGAATGCGCCCTTTTTCGATAACCAGTCCCTGGCCATAGGCTCGGTATTCGCCATCAACAATCTTCAACTCACCGCTGCCCGTGGTAGGTTCACCCGGTTTGTCAATCGCCAGGATGTTGCCTTGAATGCGTGCTTTGAGTCCGAATCCTTCAAAGCGTACTTTATCTCCCAAAACAATACGTACCCGTGCATACATGTCACGGCCGGCCGTAGTATCGGTTTTTTTCTGTTTGCTAGAATCGATAATTACCTGATCATCGGAGACGGTGACCGCGGATTCAGGCAATGTCTTCAACTTGATTTGTGTTTTGGGGATCACCACCTCACCACCCACATCTATTCGCTTCTCGCGCAGGGCGATGGTCAGGTTGGGCGAGGCGTCAACCTGCGCCTCAAAGGTGTTGATCACCCTGAAATTTTCCCCTTTCACCGTAATATCCGTTTTGGCTGCCTTTCCGCGCAAATCAGAGGTGCCGTCGATATTCAGCTTCCCCCCCTCGGAGACGGCCTGGGCCGTCAGCCGGATCCCGTTCTCGCCTTTACCGGTAAGTTCAACTTGAATATCCTTCAGGTCCAGGCCCGGACCTTCAAGTTTGGCGGCGCCGTCGACCAGGGCCAGGCGTCCGCGGAGCACCGGCGATTCCAGACTTCCTGCAAGTGCCATCTTGCCCGTCAGTCTGCCTTCAAGTTCCTGGACCTCGGGAATCAAGTCTGCAATAAAATCGAGGTTCTGAATGTTCGTGGTGATCTGCCCTTGCAAGGGCCGTTCTATCAATGGATTTTCTCCAGGAGCAATAGCGGCTTTCATTGCAATGACATCGGTTCGCGATAGGGGTAATTCCACGCCGGCCTGAAGTCCGCCCTGCTGCATGTGCAGATGGATATCACCAGGGAGGAAGGCAACGATCAGCTCTTCCTTAGGCGGTTCTTCGTTCACAGTACGCGACAGCAGGCGAACCGCGGATGTCTTGAGGTCGATACGTACCGAGGGGTCTTCCTTTCCGGATTGAGTAAACGTACCCTTTCCGCTCAGGCTGCCCTGTACGTCAATATCTGGCGGCAGGTACGGGGCTGCATACGAAAAAGGCAGACCCGATAAGGCAAAATCGGCCTGAATGGTTTCTGTTGCTTGTCGGCCGTTCACACACAACAGCGCTTTTCCCGACTGCCAGCAGGTCGGAGAAAGCAGTGCCTGTCCGGCAGACAGGCTTCCCGAAGAAGGCTTCCGCAAGGCCCAGCCGTCCAGCTCCGGATATTTGAGGGTGGCCCGATTCAGCCTGAAATTCCAGATCATGTTCTGCTGCCAGGGGTTTTTCAAGTCGCCCTGCAGGACAATGTCAGCTTGCCCACTGGAGGTGTCAGCCACCAGGGTCAGCGTATGCGCATCCGCATTACCGCGGCCGTTCAGTGCAATTTTTTGGAGTTCGACGCCTGCCGCATTGCCCTCCTGCAAGGAAAAGGCAACCTTTGACTGGGCTTTACCCGCCAAATCGACATTCGCATCGAGATTCAGCGCTTGCAGGCTATAGTCTTGATACGCCACCCCCGATGCCTTGAGCGTCGCTGTTATGAGGGGACTTTTGAGAGGCCCGGCCACCGTCCCTTTTCCATTGATGCGACCTGTGGCATCCGGAAGGAGTGTGCCCAGATCATCGCTGTGCACCTGCCAGGCCACATCGAGCATATCGCTCATCGTGCCGCTGACGTCGAGCTTTGTCGAACCGGAGGACACGGCAAGGCGTTTCACCGTCGCAACGTTTTCCTCATAGGCACCGGCGGCGTCCAGGGCGACCTTGTAGCCGCGAAGCTGCCCCTGCATCGCAACCTGCTGTACCTGCACACGGGGCAGGTCATCCTTGATGCCGCCCTGTGCACGCAACGAAAATCCCAGCTTGCCCGGCCAGTCTTTCAGCAGCACCCCCGGATTCAGCCCTTGTCCGGCCAGATCGACCTCGCCCTGCAGCTCAGGCTTCCACCTGAGGTCGGCCTTGCCTCCGAGTTTGCCCTCGAGCATGGTGATGTCGATTTTTGACAGTTGCAGCGCTTCCTGGCTGCCCTGACCCTCCAGCAGCAGCCGGGCGTCCGTCTGCTCCGGTACGGCAACATCGGCGAGCATACTGAGAGCATAGGCATCGATTGTGCCGTTCACTGCAATATGCCCTTTGGCACTTTTCACTGTGGGCTGCTGCAGGGGCCATTGCAAGTCATGCCAGTCCAGGGCGATGTCGACCACCGCATTGTCCCTGTCTGCCTTGCCCTTGATGGTGCCGGTATCGCCCACCGCGATATCAAGCCCGGCGTGCAGTTTTGCGGGTGTCCCTGTGAGGTTCACTGCACCCCGCGGGCTGCTGATGAGTGGATCGCCCTTGAGTGGCCATTGGAGTTGCTTCCAGTCCATCGTAAGGTTGAGCTTCGGTTCCTCGGCAAGATCAATCTGCCCACTGGCCGTCAGCTGGGCAGGTTGTTCCGGGACACTGATCTTGAATGCATCGATAGTGACCGTGTTGGCTTTGAACCCGCCGGCCAGCGCGGCATCGACTCTCCCAGTGTCGGGATCCTCAGCCCATCCGTTGAGATTGAAAGCAATGTCGCTGGGATTTCCTTTGCCCGTGACTGCCAGCTGGACCGTCATCGGTGGTAAATCCTTATGCAATGTCTGCAGCTTCAGCGGATTGATATGCAACGAGACCTCGAAGGCGAGATGTTCCACAGGATCGCGCAGCAGCACCTTGCCCTGAACATCATACGGTTGTGCGATGCTCTGGGTGATGGTCAGTTCGCGAAGGCTGCCGCTGAGGAGCGTCTTGCCGCTGACAGCAGGATAATCAGGCATCGGGACCTGCCACTGAAAGGCACCTGTCACAGGGTAGTCCCGAAGGGTCGCCAGGGTTGTATTCCCCTCGACGGTAAACAACGGTGACTCGACTGAAAGACGCGAGACCGTAATGCCGTTCTTGTCGGCAAGGGCGCTTAGCAGCGCAGCATCGATAACAAAAGGTTTCTCCTCCGGCTGGGAACGAAACTCGAAATCGCGCAGGCTCACGGTGCCGAGTCGCACATCGAGCGGCAGCGCAAACTCTTCCGGCAAGGTTATAGGCGCTGATTCTTCTTCGGGCTTTGGCGGAACCGCAGCCAGCTGGGTATAGCGCACACCTTCCACGGTGATGCTCTCAATATCCAACTTCCGCTGAAACAGCTGCAAAGGCATCCATTCCAGGTCCATCTTGTCCAGTTCAAGGTGAAACGCGGCATCCGCAATCTTTAATCCTCTGATGGCAAACGGCCCTGCGAGACGGCCCTCAACGGCTTGTATTGCCACCGTGTCCGGCAAGAAAGGTTGTGCACGCTGCCAGGCAAATTGGGTTCCGGTTTCGGTTCCAATGACCCAGACGAGGACAGAAACCAGGGTCACGATCAGCACTGCAACCAGTGAGAGTGCAGTAACGGATACGGTTTTGAGCATGCGCTTCATAGATCGGCTCCGATACTTATGTGTAAACGATAGCTGTCGGCACTGTCATCCAGCGGGTGGGCTACGTCAAAACGGATCATGCCGATCGGCGAGCGGTAGCGCAGGCCGACCCCTGTCCCCTTGTTCAGGCTGGTCAGTATGTCGTCGCCGGCATTGCCGATATCAAAGAACGCTGCCGCACCAAAATTGTTATAGAATAGATAATCCGCCTCGATGCTTGCAACCGTGAGGTATTGGCCGCCAATAGCATCGCCATCGCTGTTTTTCGGGCTCAAATCCTGATAGCCATAGCCGCGAACGCTCTGGTCACCACCGGCAAAGAATCGCTGGGAAGGAGGCAGGTCGGAAAAGGTCGTTGCCTGGATTGCGCCGAGACTCCCCCGTACTAACAGGCGGCTGTGCTCTGTAAGAGGCAGCACCGTGCGCCCTCCAATAAGGGTGTAAAGAAACGTTGTCTCGGTCAAAGGGCTCTCGACACCGCCATGGACATCGAGCGTGGCACTGTAGCCCCTGCGCGGGAAAAGCGGATCATCAGCATATTTACGTGTTAACTGTATGCCGGGAATCACCAGCGTTGAGATTTCGTTGCCGTCTCCAATATCAAAATTTTCCTGTTCCAGGGTGAGGGAAAGTCGCCGCCGGAACCCCAGCCAGTCTTCATTGAGACTGGTGCCGATTTTATACTGGTCCGTATCGATGTCGCCTACTTGGCCGCGCGATGCTGAAGCAGTAAAAGCAAGGTTGTCGGTCGCAATATTCTTGATGGGAATCAGGTATTGGCTGCTGATCGATTGCTCGATTGACGAGGCGCGGAGGTCAAAGCGTAATCTGTGGCCGCGGCGGTTGATCCGCCGCAATTCCGTTCCAGCGGTGACACGTGGGCCGGTATCCGTGCCGAAACCGAGTCCCGCCGTATAGAGCCGTGGTTTGGTGGCTTCGGTTTTGACAAGGACCGGAATCTCGGTGCCGACAGCGTTCTCGCGCTCAGCGAGAATCTCCACCTGTTTGAAGTAGTTGCTGTCGGTGAGCGCAAGCTGATAGTCGACCAATTTACTGCTATCGAACCAGTCGCCGGGATTGATGTTTCCGAATCGACTCACAAAGTCCGAATCCAGAATATCCTGCTCAACAGTGATGGGACCAAATTTGAATCGAGGGCCCGACTCCGCGATCAAGTAAATATCGGCCTTCTGTTGTGGCGGATACACCTTGATTTCACTCTGTGTGAATTTGGCATCGATATAGCCCAGGTTATAGAGGGTATCCGAGAGCTGGCTCTTGGTTTGTTGGTAGGCACGATGATCCAGCCTCCGGCCGGAAACCATTTGAGTGGAAGCCAGCACCTTCTTGACGGACGGCTCTTCGCCGCCCGCACCGACTACACGGATGTCGACATGCTCCAGGGTGGTGGGGGGGCCGGGGGTAATCCTGTAGGCGGCCTGCCATACGCCTTGGACCTTTTCGAGTCGCGCATTGATCTTGGGCTCATAATAGCCGAAGGGTTGCATGGCCTTGCGGATTTCTTCCGGTGCTAAACGATGCAATCGCAGGATGGTGGATTCAGTCAATTCCGGCTTTTTCTCTTTTTCATCAAGGGAAAAGCTTTCCCGCAAGTCCACTTCCTGCTCTTTCGATGCGTTGCTGATACTGAGCCAAATATCGACGTTCTGCTGCACCTCGCCGGTAATACCGGTGACTTCGACGTTCAGCTTTTCTGCAGCAATCGACCATTTTGGTGCACTGGCACACAAGAGGCAGAACATCAGTAGAATCAGGTTTCTCAACAACGATTGATAAGGACAATCCATTGTGCTCCCTTTGAAATACGTACCGTCCTGTTGTGGGGAGTGGTGCCGGGTGCGGAGTGGATCCGGGCTGCGGCAACACGTTGAGGATCGAGAAACTACCTGCCCAGCCGCATGGGCAGGGGAAACTGACGCCACGTGACTGCGGTTGCTCTGGCCTCGCTGATGGGGAAGCACGTCAACCCGTATAGCCGCTTAGGGCTCGACAGCAACGCTCACTGGCATAGCGTTGCCTGAAGTGGCGCCTGCTGACACGAGTATTGGGCCTACCCCCTCGTAAAGAGGCGGTTTTCGTGTTGGATATGGATATATCTTTTACCATGCGCGTGCTGATTTGTCCTGTCCATCTTTGCTGCGCAGGCGCAAATCGGCCTGCAGCTGTTTGCTGCATATCCCCGGGCGGCAGCGTCAAGATCTACAGAGAAATCTTTACTTCAGCCTTCGCTGCAATCGGGAGCAACTTGAGATCCAGAAACAGTGGCACAGGATTTTGAATACTCCCTGAATGTACCATCCTGATACGGCGGTCGTTACTTGCCGACTATCATCTGACATCTCGCTAAGTTCGGCAAGGTCAATCGTCTTAATTATGACGATCAATATCGTATAATTTTGAGGTGATGTACGATTACCAATGTACTTCTTACTGTTGTATTGCCCCGTTGATTATCCGGGACCGTATTTACATGGGTAAATGGGTTCCCTTCTGGTCAAGTAACGTATGTTGTCTCGTTTTGTAAAGCGCTTGGCGACGACGAATCCTCTCCCGGTTTAGTTTTACTCTCCAACCCTTTCCACACCACAACCTTCCACCCTTCTTTCCGCGCCAAAAAACGACAAAGTTGATATAAAATTAAAAAAAAAGACACATTATTGTCAATAAAGAACCTTTTTGTTCGGTTCACGACCAAACGGTCTCATCATAACTCCCTAATAGTCCGACCCAGTAGAGATTGTTTTTACTCAAGCTATTCTGGCACAAAAGTTGATTTAATCATCATAGATATCCGGCAAACTGCTCGCTCTCTGCCGGCCTTATTATTAACGCTTGTAAAATGGAGATTCAAACTATGCAACGACGGACAGTTTTTCGACTATTCCTTGCCATCGCAGTCAGCGCCGCTACAGGCCTATCGGCCTATTCGGCACAAGCGGCCGACACCATCAAAGTCGGTATCCTGCACTCACTCTCTGGCACCATGGCTATTTCGGAAACCGCTTTGAAAGAGACCGCACTTATGACCATTGCCGACATCAATGCCAAGGGCGGGGTTATGGGGAAACAATTGGAAGCGGTGGTTGTCGATCCAGCCTCAAACTGGCCGTTATTTGCTGAAAAAGCACGGCAACTTCTCACCCAGGACAAGGTAGCTGTGGTTTTCGGTTGCTGGACCTCAGTGTCACGTAAATCCGTCCTTCCGGTTTTCAAGGAACTGAACGGCCTGCTGTTTTATCCGGTACAGTATGAGGGGGAAGAGCTTGAAAAGAATGTCTTTTACACTGGCGCTGCACCGAATCAGCAGGCCATCCCGGCGGTTGAATATCTGATGAGCGAAGATGGCGGCGAGGCCAAAAGGTTCGTCCTGCTTGGCACTGATTACGTCTATCCTCGTACCACCAACAAAATCCTTAGGGCCTTTTTGAAATCCAAGGGTGTGGCGGATGAGGACATTATGGAGGATTACACCCCTTTTGGTCATAATGACTACCAGACCATCATCGCCAAAATCAAAAAATTTGCCAGCGAAGGCAAGAAGACTGCGGTTGTATCCACTATCAACGGTGACTCCAACGTGCCGTTTTACAAGGAACTTGGAAATGCAGGTTTGAAAGCAACCGACGTACCGGTTGTTGCCTTCTCGGTGGGAGAGGAAGAGCTGCGCGGTGTCGATACCAAACCGCTGATCGGTCACCTTGCCGCTTGGAACTATTTCATGTCACTCAAGAATCCAGAGAACACCGTATTTATAAAAATGTACAAGGATTGGGCAAAAAAACAAAATCTGCCCAATGCCGACAAGGTGGTCACCAACGACCCCATGGAAGCAACCTTCATAGGAATCCATATGTGGAAGCAGGCCGTCGAGCAGGCAAAAACCACTGACGTAGACAAGGTTATCGAAGCCATGGGTGGTCAGGCCTTTAAGGCACCGTCCGGATTCACCGTTAAAATGGACGAAAAAAACCATCATCTGCATAAACCGGTATTCATTGGCGAAGTTCGTGCCGACGGCCAATTCGATGTTGTCTGGAAAACCCCGGGCCCGATTAAAGCCCAGCCCTGGAGCCCTTTCATTCCCGGAAATGACAAGAAGAAAGACGAACCCGATACCATCTGATCTTTTCCTGTAACCGGTTGACACCGTAGCAAAACTCAGCGTATCGAAGGCAGTCGGGAATTACCGGCTGCCTTCGCCGATGGAATTCTGATATGCGTATAATGATATTAATTCTTACCCTGCTGGTTTTTGGACTGGCCGGGGAAACAGTATCGGCCATGGATTCTGCAATCGTTTCCCGCCTGGCCAGCGACGATTCGGATGAAAAAATTGCTGCCATCAACCAAATTGCCACGGATGCCTCCGACGAGGCCCTGCCAGTGCTCAAAGCGCTGGCTGAAGGCAACCTCTATGTGGCCAACAATCGCCTAGTTACCATCGATGGTGCCACTGTGCGCGATGCGGGCACTGGCCAGGTGCTCGAACCAGCGCCGGAATCCCCGGAGAACATTACCGTCAACAACCGGATCCGGCGAAAATTGGCGGCAGCATTGTCTACCCTCAATATTCTGTCACCGAGTAGGGAAATCCGCCTGCAGGCTGCCGAAGTTCTAACCAAACGTGCGACTTTGGAAAATCTGCCGATCATCGAAACTTCTCTGCGCAAGGAAAAGGACCCGGAGGTCAAGAACCGATTGACCGTAGCCCGCGGCAAGGCGGCACTCGGCTCCCCTGATGCCAAGGTTCGACTGCAGGCTGTGGAGGACTTGGGCCAGGATGCCACTCCCGCCACCCGCCAGTTGCTGTCCGCCCTGCTCATGAAGAATGGGGACACATGGAACGAGCCGGATGCAGCCGTTCGAAGTGCGGCTGAAACCAAACTGCATGGTGTTGAGCGGCAACTTGCCTTCGGTGAAAATCTGGGACGGATTTTCTCTGGATTATCATTGGGATCCTTATTGTTGCTTGCAGCCATGGGCTTGGCTATCACCTATGGAGTCATGGGCGTCATTAACATGGCCCACGGTGAATTACTGATGATCGGGGCCTACACTACCTTTGCTGTTCAGTCGATGTTTCAGGACTATTTCCCCGCATGGTTGGACTGGTATCTGGTGGTGGCACTTCCCTGCGGTTTCATCGCTGCAGGTCTCGTTGGTGTTATCTTGGAACGCCTCGTGATCCGCCATCTTTATGGCCGCCCATTGGAAACCCTGCTCGCCACTTGGGGGCTCTCGCTCTTTCTAATTCAAACGGTTCGCACTTTTTTTGGGGCCCAGAATGTGGAAGTCGCCAACCCCTCCTGGATGTCTGGCAACATTGCCCTTCTGCCTAACCTCATCCTGCCGTGGAACAGGATCATTATCATTGGTTTTTCCATCGCGGTTCTTGCCGGCATGTGGGCCATACTTAACCTGACCAGGCTTGGCCTGTTCGTTCGTGCGGTTACCCAAAACCGCGCCATGTCCAGCTGCGTCGGTGTGCCCACTGGAAAAATCGACACCCTCGCCTTTGGTCTGGGAGCCGGAATCGCCGGCCTCGGCGGCGTGGCCCTTTCCCAAGTATCTAATGTCGGACCGGACATGGGCCAGAGCTATATTGTTGATTCCTTCATGGTAGTGGTGCTCGGCGGGGTCGGCCAGTTAGCGGGTGCGGCCTGGGCCGCCTTGGGATTGGGAGTCGTCAGCAAATTTCTTGAGAGCTGGTCCGGCGCGGTTATCGCCAAAATAATCGTGCTGGTCATTATAATCATATTCATTCAGAAGCGACCCCAGGGCCTCTTTGCCCTGAAGGGACGTACTGTGGAGTCCTGACATGTCTGCGCCAGAGAGGATCAAATCCTCCACCCCGGCGACCGGATTGCCGGAGAGAACGAATGCGTCGCCGCTCGCCCGGTTTTTTCGGGAATTTGATCGAAAATCCTGGTTACTCGCTGGGATAATCGCCTTGGTCGCCTTTGCAGTGGTACCATTTCTCCATCTGGCGCTGCCAGCCGGCCACCCCCTGCATCTGTCCGATTACTTTATAACCTTGATCGGCAAGATTCTTTGTTTTGCCATAGTTGCGGTGGCCGTGGATCTTATCTGGGGGTATGGCGGCATCCTTTCCCTTGGCCATGGTATTTTTTTCGCTCTGGGCGGCTATGCCTTCGGCATGTATCTCATGCGCAGTATTGGCAGGGAAGGCAGCTATCACAGTGATCTCCCCGACTTCATGGTTTTTCTTGACTGGAAAGAACTGCCTTGGTACTGGCTTGGGACCGATCATTTCCTCTGGGCCGTGTTTTTGGTCATAGCCGTTCCTGCGCTTCTTGCCCTGGTGTTCGGTTACTTCGCCTTCCGCTCGCGAATACGAGGGGTCTACTTCTCCATTATCACCCAGGCACTGACCTTTGCCTTCATGTTGCTTTTTTTCCGCAACGAGACAGGATTCGGCGGTAACAACGGCTTTACAGATTTCAAACGAGTTCTTGGCTTCTCCATTACCGCACCGGAAACACGAGTGGTGTTGTTTGCTCTCTCCGCTGCCATGCTGATGGCTACGCTTTTCCTGATCCGTTTGCTGGTGACCTCGAAATTCGGCCGTGTGCTCACCGCCATCCGCGATGCTGAATCGCGTGTGATGTTCATCGGTTATAATCCACTTGGCTTTAAGCTGTTCATCTGGACGCTGAGTGCTGTGCTCTGCGCCATAGCCGGAGCCCTCTATGTTCCGCAAGTGGGAATCATCAACCCCAGCGAAATGAGTCCGGCCAACTCCATTGAAATCGCCATCTGGGTGGCAGTTGGCGGGCGCGGCAAGCTTATCGGTGCGGTACTCGGTGCTTTTATTGTCAACCTTGCCAAAAGCTGGTTTACAGTCACATTCCCGGAATACTGGCTCTTTTTTCTCGGAGCCTTATTTGTGCTGGTGACCCTTTACCTGCCCGATGGAGTGGTCGGACTGTGGGAGAAAATTCGGGGGCGGAGGAGCAAAGGAGGATTCGCATGAACACTACCACAAATCTATCGCCTGACACTTTCGCCTTTGCGCCCCAGTCAAGCGCCATTCCAGGAATGAGGGGCCCTTCTCTCGTGGCCGAGTATGTGTGCATGCCTAAAAAAGAGGGTATCGACCTCACTCACAACGTTATCCTCTACCTAGAGGACATCACCGTTAGTTTCGATGGATTCAAGGCCCTGAATGCCCTGACGCTCCATATCGATGCCGGCGAACTGCGCTGCATCATCGGTCCCAACGGCGCCGGTAAAACCACGATGATGGATGTCGTCACCGGCAAAACACGACCGGAATTCGGCACCGCCTATCTCGGACAGACTCTCAACCTTCTCCGCATGACCGAGCCGGAGATTGCCCATGCCGGTATCGGCCGCAAGTTCCAGAAACCGACTGTCTTTGAGCACCATAGCGTGTTCGAAAACCTAGAACTTGCCATGAAAACCGACAAAGGAGTATGGAAAAGCCTGTTCGCCACCTTAGACAGCGAACAGCGTGACCGGATCGCCGCCACCCTGGATCTCATCCGCCTAACCAAAGAGGGGAACCGGCAGGCAGGCTTGCTCTCCCATGGGCAGAAACAGTGGCTGGAGATCGGAATGCTCCTGGTGCAGGAGCCTAAACTGCTCCTGCTCGACGAACCGGTTGCTGGCATGACCGATGATGAAACCGAACGAACCGCTGAACTTTTTGTCTCGCTTGCCGGAAAACACTCGCTTATAGTGGTGGAACACGACATGGCTTTTGTCAAGCAACTGGGCAGCAAGGTAACGGTCCTGCACGAAGGCAGCGTCTTGGCCGAGGGCAGCTTGAGTACTGTGCAGAACGATCCACGCGTTATTGAAGTCTACCTGGGGCGCTGAAACGTATGCTTTCCGTAAACACACTCAACCAATTCTACGGCGGCAGCCATATCCTGCGCGACATTACTTTTGATGTCCGTCCCGGCAAGGTGACCGCCATCCTCGGCCGTAACGGTGTGGGCAAAACCACACTGCTCAAATGCCTGATGGGCTTGGTACCCGTGGCGTCGGGCACCATTACTTTTTTCGATGCCGACATCACCCGCGCCCCGACACACAAACGGGTCCGGGCCGGTATCGGTTACGTTCCCCAGGGCAGAGAAATATTCCCGCGCCTGACCGTGCATGAAAACCTGCTCATGGGCATGGCTGGCCGACCCGCCCGGGAAGCCTTGCCGTCCCGCATTTTCGAGATGTTTCCTGTACTTGCTCAGATGCTACGACGCCGGGGGGGCGACCTTTCCGGAGGACAGCAACAGCAGTTGGCCATCGGCCGAGCCTTGGCTTTGAAACCGAAGCTGCTTGTCCTGGACGAGCCCACCGAGGGTATCCAGCCCTCTATCATCAAAGATATTGAACGTGCCATTCAGACCTTAGCAGCGGACGGCGAAATGGCTATTCTCCTGGTCGAGCAATATTATGATTTTGCCAGAAAACTGGCGGATTCCTACCTGGTGGTCGAACGGGGAGAAATTATCATGCGCGGCGAGGGCGTCGATATGGACAAGGATGGTGTTCGCGAGGTACTGGCAGTGTGAAGAAGGCGCCTCCCGCAAATTATCCCGAGGAGAACGGTACATCAGGCTGGGAGGCATCTCTGGATTTGCGTTTTGCATGTCGTGGACAAGGAACCGTTCTGGTTGGCCGATCCCATCGCGGCCCATTGCGAATACAAAAGCCTCTCTACCCCGAAGGTCCTGATTGCTGCCACGCCATTATTCTCCATCCGCCGGGAGGCATTGTTGGCGGTGACGCACTTTCGCTGCAAATTACAGCCGAGTGCGGATCAAAGGCCCTGATAACTACCCCTGGGGCTGCCAAATGGTACCGCAGCGGAGGACGATTGGCCCGACAGAAAGTACGAATTACGGTGGCCGATGGTGGTGCCGTCGAATGGCTCCCGCAGGAGTCTATTTTTTTCGATGGCACCGATGCCTGCCAAACCATGGAAGTGGAACTTGCCCCTGATGCCACTTTTTTGAGCCTCGAAACCAATTGCTTGGGCAGGATGGCCGCCGGTGAAGTATTCAACCAGGGGTCCATTGGCTTGCAGACCCGAATCATTCGCAACGGTGACCTGTTATGGTCCGAGCGAGGCAGGCTTATAGGCTCCTCTCCTTGGCTGACAGCCGCAGCCGGGTTGGCTGGCTATCCCTACTGCGCGACTCTCCTGGCCATTGGGCCGGGACTCGATAAAGCGTTGCTGGAACATTGCCGAAAAAAAGCACAGGTGCAAGGGACACACAGCGGCGTCACTCAGCTTTCCGGAGATCTGTTGGTAGCCCGTTGCCTCGGTCACAACGCCGAACCTCTGCGAGAATGGTTTTTACGGATATGGGCTGTGCTTCGTCCGGCCCTGTTGCATCGCCCGGCCCTCATGCCGCGCCTGTGGAATACCTAAAAAGGGAGAAAAATGCATGGAGCTGACGCCCCGCGAAAAAGATAAACTGCTGATCTTCACCGCCGCGCTCTTAGCCGAACGTCGCAAAAACCGCGGTCTTAAACTCAACTATCCCGAAGCCGTGGCCTATATCACCGCCTCCATCATGGAAGGGGCGCGCGACGGCCGGACCGTGGCCGAGCTCATGGAGTTCGGCACTACCCTGCTCGACAGGGAGGATGTGATGGAAGGGGTGCCGGAAATGATCCCCGAGATCCAAGTGGAAGCCACCTTCCCCGATGGCACCAAACTGATCACCGTGCATCAACCGATTATTTAAGAGGAGGACCGCAATGATTCCCGGAGAAATGCATATCGAACCCGGTGAGATAGAACTGAACCAAGGCCGGCCTTCCCTTAGTATCGAAGTAGCCAACACCGGCGACCGACCGATCCAAGTCGGTTCCCACTATCATTTTTTTGAGACCAACACCGCCCTCATGTTTGACCGGGAGGCGACCAGAGGATTCCGCCTCGACATCGCGGCCGGTACGGCTGTACGTTTTGAGCCCGGACAAAAACGGACCGTAAAACTGGTGGCCTATGCTGGCAATCGAGCGGTGTATGGTTTTCAGGCTAAAATTATGGGAGGATTGGTATGAGTGCGACAATTTCCCGCCAGGCCTATGCAGAGATGTTCGGCCCCACCACCGGCGACCGAGTACGACTGGCCGATACCGATCTATGGCTTGAAATCGAAAAGGATTACACGATATTCGGCGAAGAGGTCAAATTTGGCGGCGGCAAGGTCATCCGTGATGGCATGGGCCAAGGTCAGCGATGCGCTCGGGAAGTGGCCGACACAGTGATCACCAATGCGGTCATTATCGATCACTGGGGTATCGTCAAGGCCGATATCGGCATCAAGGACGGCTGTATCCTTGCCATCGGCAAGGCCGGTAACCCGGATATCCAGTCTGGGGTTACCATAGCCATCGGAGCGGCTACCGAAATCATTGCCGGCGAAGGCAAGATCGTCACAGCCGGCGGTATCGATGCCCACATCCATTTTATTTGTCCGCAGCAGATTGACGAAGCCCTGTCTTCAGGCATCACCACCATGCTGGGCGGCGGTACCGGACCGGCCACCGGCACTTTTGCCACCACCTGCACCCCGGGGCCTTGGCACATCGCCCGCATGCTGGAAGCGGCGGATGCCTTTCCCATGAATCTCGGTTTTATGGGCAAAGGTAATGTCAGCCAGCCCGAGCCGCTGCGCGAGCAGGTGCGCGCAGGCGCCATGGGGCTGAAACTCCATGAAGATTGGGGCACCACCCCGGCTGCCATCGACAACTGTCTGAGCGTGGCCGATGAGATGGACGTGCAGGTGGCGATCCACACTGACACTCTCAACGAATCGGGCTTTGTTGAGACCACAATTGCCGCCTTCAAGGGCCGGACCATCCACACCTTCCACACCGAAGGAGCAGGTGGTGGACATTCGCCGGATATCATCCGGGCGGTAGAGCAGCCCAACGTGCTGCCCTCTTCCACCAACCCTACCATGCCTTACACGGTGAATACGATTGACGAGCACCTTGACATGCTTATGGTCTGTCACCATCTCGACCCGGCTATCGCCGAGGATATCGCCTTTGCCGAGTCACGCATCCGCCGGGAGACCATTGCCGCTGAGGATATTCTTCACGATCTTGGGGCATTCTCGATGATGTCCTCAGATTCCCAGGCCATGGGCAGGGTGGGTGAGGTGATCATCCGCACTTGGCAGACCGCGCACAAGATGAAAAACCAGCGTGGCAGCCTGCAGCAGGATTCGGCCCGTAACGATAACTTCCGGATCAAGCGTTATATTTCCAAATACACCATCAACCCAGCGCTCACCCACGGCATCGCCCAAGTGGTAGGCTCGGTTGAACCGGGTAAACTTGCCGACTTAGTCTTGTGGCATCCAGCCTTTTTCGGGGTCAAGCCCTCGCTTATCATCAAGGGCGGTGCCATCGCCGCCGCTAATATGGGGGATCCTAACGCCTCTATTCCGACACCCCAGCCTGTGCATTTCCGACCGATGTTCGGCGCCTTTGGCCGAGCCCTACAGACCGCAGTCACCTTTGTTTCGGCGGCAGCCCTCGACAACCCGGCCGTCACAGGCTTGGGATTGATGAAACCCCTCAAAGCGATCTCTAACACCCGCACGATACGCAAAACAGACATGGTTCATAACGACGCCATGCCGAAACTGGAAGTGGATCCGGAAACCTATGTGGTCCGGGCCGATGGAGTACTGTTGGTCTGCGAACCAGCCGCCTCACTCCCCCTGACCCAGCGCTACTTTCTGTTCTAATTATGCTTTTTTCCAAATCTTTTGCCGCGGCCGACAGCTTGGTTACCGACACTCTGGAGCTGCCCTACGAGGCACGGCTGAAAAGCCGTCAGCACCTGCAACTTGCCGACGGCCAGCCTTTTGGCTATAACCTGCCGCCGGGAACCTGTTTGCAGCACGGCGACAAATTGCTGGCCATTGATGGCGATATCAGGCGGATAGTGGCGGTTGTGGCCGCCAGCGAATCCCTGGTGGAAGTGCGGGTGGATGATGCCCTGCACATGGCCCGGGCTGCCTACCATCTGGGCAACCGTCATGTCCGCGTCGAAATCGGCGTAGACAGTCAAGGCAATTATCTCCGTCTGCAACCCGATCATGTATTGGAAGACATGCTCCTGCACCAAGGTTGCACAGTACAACCGGTACAGGCTTCCTTTCAGCCCGAGGGCGGGGCCTACGGCGGTCACAGTCATAGCCATCAGCATAGTCATGGCGAAGTCGAGCATCAGCACGGGGCAATGCCGGGCCCGAAAATTCACACCTTCCGATGACCGACCCACTGTCGCTGATCCGTCTGCTCCAGCTGGCAAGCCCTGCTTTGCCAGTGGGTGCTTACACCTATTCCCAGGGGCTTGAATGGGGGGTGGAATCAGGTGAAATCCATGACGAAGCAACCACGCTAATATGGATTGGTGGATTGCTTGAATATAACGTTGGCCAACTGGAAGCCCCTCTCTTGGCTGCACTGCTCGCTGCCTGGGAGAACAGTGACGAGGGAGAGGTGCGGCGGTTGAACCGGGAGTTTCTTGCCTCCCGGGAAACCGCTGAACTCCGGGCGGAGAGTCTGCAGATGGGCTATTCCCTGCAACGTATGGCTGAAGCCCTACCGGATCTTTATATTGCCCCTCTCCTGACCGGCGAAGCAAAGGTTGCCTTTCCCACAGTCTGGGCTGCCTTGGCAACAGCTTGGAAAATTTCGCCTTCAGCTGCCGTGCATGCATATCTCTGGAGTTGGTGCGAAAACCAGGTGATGGCAGCGGTGAAAATTGTTCCCCTCGGTCAGTCCGCCGGGCAGCGCCTGCTGGCCATTCTGGGCGCACGCATTCCGGCTGTGGCAGCACATGCTTTGACGCTGCCGGAGGAGCAATGGTGCAACTTTGCCCCCGGACTCGCTATTGCCAGCTGCCTGCACGAAACCCAGTATTCCCGACTCTTTCGTTCATAATTTTTTTTGAGGTATCCATGCACGATCATCATCCAGCTTCCTCGGGCGCCCGCCCTCCTTCCGGTCCTTTGCGCATCGGCATCGGCGGTCCGGTCGGTTCAGGCAAAACTGCCCTTACTCTGTCCCTCTGTAAGGCCCTACGGGACCGATATAGCATTGCTGCGGTCACCAACGACATTTATACGGCCGAAGACGCTCAGTTTCTTGTCCATCATTCGGCCTTGCCTCCGGAGCGCATTCTTGGAGTAGAAACCGGCGGCTGCCCGCATACTGCCATCCGCGAGGACGCCTCCATCAACTTGGAAGCAGTGGCCCGCCTCACCAACCAATTTCCCGACCTCGACATTGTGTTTATTGAGAGCGGCGGCGACAATCTGGCTGCCACCTTCAGCCCCGAGCTTTCCGATCTCACCATCTTTGTCATTGATGTGGCTGCAGGCGAAAAAATTCCACGCAAGGGCGGGCCGGGAATCACCCGTTCAGACCTCCTGGTGATTAATAAAATCGATCTTGCGCCCCTGGTCGGTGCTTCGCTGGAAGTGATGGATCGAGATGCAAAAACAATGCGTGGCAACCGCCCTTTTGTTTTTACTAACCTGAAAAACGGGCAGGGGCTGGAAACAGTGATCGAATTTATTGAAACGAAGGGCTTGCTACGCTGAAAAGAGATTGTAAAACCTTGGGAGGCAAAATAACCACCTTGAGTTTTTCATACCCCTTTGCCCGGGGCAACCTCAACATTCAGGTAATGAAGGTCCATTTGCGGAATATATGTTGGACATATCAGTACGTCCAGGAATCGAACCGCCACCGACACCAGGCCTAGCAAAAACTTACGCCAGCTACACCGGGGATTCCTCATGAGCGCGGTAGTGCTACCCTTCCGGAATCCCAGTTCCCAGTTCTGGACGATGCCCTGGGAAAAGCTAACCCCGTCAAACGGCAAGGCGAAGAGAACATCAGACGTATACCGTCCTTGTGGCAATCTCTTCATGGTGACACTCCCATTGAGGTTTATCAAACCTTCGGTGTCCATTTTTTTCAATCTGCATCAGTCTATGCCAGAAACTCTGGAGTAAAGACAATTTTGGTGTGGAGTATTTTGTCACCAAAATTTTCTCCGTTCGAGTAACTTAACTTTGGCTCAAACAGTTGAAAACCCTAGTTCACGCTGAATAAAGACAAATGAAGGGTTCTTTTTTCAGGCCATGAAACTGCCGTTACTAATAGCGAGCAAGTTGTTTAATGGTACATTGAGCCCCCGCATCGGGGACATACCGGTAATTTTTCTTCATCGTTTTTCAGGACAATTTTTTCTCCACAGGTCATGCAGATATAGGTTCCTTTTCCCGGACGATCTCCTGTGACTTTCATTATATTCTCCTACTTCATAAAATATTGTTCCGTTACCTCAGGAAACTTACTCTTTTTATTGTTGATCTTTCGAAATGGCAAAAATTAAAGGCAAGAGGGGTATACATATACTATGAAATCATTGCTGTTTGTTTCGACTAGATCGAGAAGGTATCATGCACTTTTCGAGAAGAACAAGAAACCGATAATCTTTATAAAACAACCCATTTCACGTACTTTGTAAAAATCACATTGCAAATTTTCCCTGCAGGAAGTCAACATTTTTCTACATTTACTGCAACTCCAAAACGGAACCTTGCAATGGCCCCTATGCGCCTGTGACCTCTAGTGTGACATCATACAGGGTGCTTCCTCGGCCGCTGTCAGTCAGACGCTGAGAGGTCAGGGCATTTACTCCCCAATCACCTGAAATATATTCCAACCACCAGACGCCTTCAGTGACTACGATCCCAGGTGGGGTACGTTCGGTTATTTTCAGGAGGAAACGAACCTCGCCAAAATTGTTGAACGCAAGTACTTCCTGCCCGTCGAGGAGGTTTCGTTTCTCTGCATCGCTGGGATGCATCATCAAGGCCATACAAGCTTGTTTCGCCCGCAAAGCATCCTGCTCGTAGAAGCTGGAGTTCAGTGCATAACGGTTGGGAGCCGACTGGAGGCGCAGAGGGAAACCATCCTTTTCGGCATGCGTCGGCATCAGTCGAGGAAGTGGCTCGTCTTCTCTATCGTTACGGATCTCTATTTTCCCGGATGGTGTCTGCCATACACGTTTTGGATCCCCGGGAACGGTCAGCAGAACCGGTTCGCCGTGTTTCAATCGTGTATTTGCGGTCGCGTTCCGCCAGGGATTTTCTTCTTTCAGTAATTCGTCGATGAGTTCGCTTGCCTGCGTTTTGAAAAACGCTTCATTCCATCCCATTCCTTCTGCCAGCAGTTGAAAGACCTCCCAGTTTGACTTGGCCTTGCCCACAGCCTTGATCGCGGCTTTGCCCAGTTGAGCATAGTAGCTGCCATAGGAACGATAGAGATCGTCATGCTCCATGGACGTCGTGGCGGGAAGGACGATATCCGCATAACGGGCCGTATCGGTCATGAAGCGTTCGTGGACGATCGTAAAGAGATCTTCGCGTTCCAATCCTCGAAGGATAGCCTTTTGGTCTGGGGCGATAGCAGCAGGGTTGGAATGATAGACATACAACGATTTGATTGGCGGCGCGGCAAGATCGTTTAACGCTGTGCCCAGTTGGTTCATGTTGATCAAACGAGTTGGGCGCTTGATGAAATCTTCGCGAGTGATCTTGTACAGAGGGAATGCCGCCCCGGTGGATGTTTCTGCAAACAGACCGCCTCCTTTTCGCTTCCATGCTCCAATGATGGCAGGCAGGCAGGTTATCGTCCTCACGGTCATGGCACCATTGCCGTATCGGGACAACCCGCTTCCAAGACGGATAAACGGAGCTCGTGCTGCCGCATATTCACGAGCCATCGATTCAATGACCCCGGCAGGTATGCCACAAACCGCAGACATTTTTTCCGGGCTGCATTCAGGTAACATGTTTCGAGCAAATGCATCGAACCCATAGACGTTTTCACGGATGAAATCGCTGTCTGTCAGTTGATCGCGAACAATGACATGCATCATGCCCAGCGCTAATGCGCCATCTGAACCTGGAGCAACCAAAACGACGTTGTCTGCTGCATCAACGGTAGGCGTCCTGTAGGTATCTATCACCCATAATTTCGCTCCTTTTCGTTTTGCGGCCAGGGCATCGTGCATCGCGTGAATGCTGGTGGCCGCAGCGTTAATCCCCCAGAGAATAACTACATCGCTGTCGAGCATCTCCGAGGGATGCATTGCCGGCGTATCCCCCATAATCATCTTCCAGCCTGCTTCCTTGGCTGGTGAGCAGATTGTCCGTTCAAGACGGGACGCGCCCAGATAATAGAAAAATGGGTGCCCTGCATTTCGTTGAACAAGCCCCATGGTCCCCGCATAGGAATACGGGAGTATGGATTCGGGACCGTATTTTTCAATCAGTGATTTCCAGTTTGCGCAGATGCGCTGAATCGCCTCCTCCCATGTTATGGGCATGAACATCCCTTTGCCTTTGGTTCCCGTTCGCAACAAAGGTGTGGTCAGCCGGCGTGAAGAATGAACGGTCTGTTCATAATGCCCCATCTTAGGGCAAAGAAACCCACGGGTGACGGGATGCTCAGCGTCACCGGCCACCCGGACTATCTGTCCCTGTGCTACGGTAACCGACAACCCGCAGGTATCGGGACAGTCATAGGGGCATACGGATCGAGATATTGTTGTATTCATGAAGGTGCAGGGGGCATTGGTATTCGTAAAGGCAGACAGGGTGAGCTGTTAATCCTTTCCCAGGGGCAATAGTGTTCCAATCATAATGCATCAGAAGCGCCGCTCCTTTTTGAACAGCAGCGATTCAGTAGAAGCTTCCACTTTCCATTGTTTTCATATGGGGAGCTCTTCAATCTGGCAGTCGCAATGAGTCGTTGCTTGGGCACGTATTTTTACAAGCTCCTTCATAAAGTGGAAGATAGTTTGGATCTGATAGCTGCTTATGTTATCATTTCAACCTCTTCTATTGTACTTTATTGTTTGGTGTCAGATCATTTCTGACAGAAGGCAGAGCAAGCGCATCAAAATTTCTACTTTCTTCGGGAGTTCTTATGGCCAGAAATCTACTGTTCCTTCTTGTGTGGTGCATGGTTCTCGTTGCAGCGGTTTCGGCTGAAGCACAGGAAAAGGCTAAAATCAAAGTCGTTGCTTCGACAACCCAGATAGCGGATTTTGCTCGACAGATAATGGGGGACAGAGCAGAAGTGAGAAGCGTACTTGCACCAGGTGCCGACCCTCATACCTATCAGCCCACCCCCGACGATGTGCAAATTGTTCTGGAGGCGGATATCTGCTTTGATAATGGTCTGCATCTCGAGGGCAAAAACTGGATGAGCACTCTCGCCAGAGATGCCAAAAAGCCCCTGGTGACTACCACTGCGGGTATTGAACCCTTAAAGATCAGCGCCGGCGATCAAACAATCATGGACCCTCATGCCTGGTTTTCTCCACGCAATGTCGCTGTCTATGTAAATAACATCACCAGGGCGATCAGCGAGTACGACCCGGCCAATACCCAGGAATATCAGGCGCGTGCCAAACTGTACCTCCAGCAATTGAGAATTCTGGATGCCTGGGTGCGCGAGCAGGTCAACCGCATTCCTCCCCATCGGCGAATCCTGGTGACGACCCATGATGCCTTCAATTATTTCTGCAGGGAATATAAATTCAACGCCAATAACGATTTTTTAAGTATTGCCCCGGTGGGATGGTCGACAGGAGCTGAGGTCGGAGCCGGCATTACCCCTGAGCGCCGTCGCAAGGTCATGCAGTCAATTAAGGAATCGGGAGCGCCTGCCATTTTTGTGGAAACTACCGTCAACCCCAAGCAGATTCGCGAGATCGCGCAGGAGACCGGCGTCAAGATCGGCGGCGAGCTGTATTCCGACTCCATGGGACCGGCCGGCAGCGCAGGTGAGACGTATATAGGCATGCTGCGTGAAAATGTGCTGCTCCTTGTCAATGCACTTTAATCAGGAAATACCATGCGATTTTTCCTTACCATTCTCATCTGGATCGTCATTATCGGTGGACTGTTTGTCTATTCCAGGCAACGCAACAGTATCGAAGCCGGTATCCAGATACAAAATCCGGCGACAAGAGAAGCAGTGGATGTCTATGCCCTTCAGATTACGCCCACGTTTTCAATCGAAAAGGATCCTTTTGCCTTGCAGACGGAAGAAGAGGCAGCCTCGGGCGTGGAGCTGCGACTCAACGGTGCATCTCTTTCCGTAACCGCGGAAAATCTGCAGCGGGGTATTCCCTGGAAACTGGAGAATGTTGCAGGGGTCGTTGTGGGGAACAATGAAATCTATGTCCAGGCAAGCCCCCCGCTTTTTGAGAGTCACCAGGAACATGGCGTTCGGGTGCAACTGCTCAAATCCGGGACGGTCATTGTCGACAGGACAATATGGTCGAATCAGGGTTCTCTGGTCTCGGGCACCATTCATTTTCAGGTGAAAGAGGAGGCGCATGAAGAGCATGTCCACTAAGGCGAATCGTGTAAATGCCATAGATGTAGAGCATCTTACCGTCAGTTATCATGCCAGGGCCGCTCTGCTTGATGTGACTGTGAGCATCGAACCGGATCAACTGGTTGGCGTGATCGGGCCCAACGGTGCCGGGAAATCGACGTTTATCAAGGCAGTGCTTGGCTTTGTCAAGCCTGACGTCGGTACGGTCATGATAAACGGTAAAAATGTGCAGCAGGTTAAAGGGCAGGTGGCCTATGTTCCGCAGCGAGGTGCGGTGGACTGGGACTACCCCATTACTGTTCGGGAAGTGGCCTTGATGGGCAGATATCAAAAAATCCCCTGGTATAAAAACCCTCGGAAAAAAGATCGGGAGGCGGCGATGGAGGCCCTCGATATGGTGCGCATGGCTGATTTTGCAGAACGCCAGATCGGTGAGCTTTCCGGCGGGCAGCAGCAGCGTGTTTTCCTCGCCAGGGCACTTGCACAGGGGAGCGATATCCTGCTTCTGGATGAGCCCTTTGCGGGAGTGGATGCAGCTACAGAGCGGGCGATTCTCGATGTGCTCGGCCGAGCGAAAAAAGTTGGTAAAACACTGGTCGTTGTGCATCACGACCTTGCCACTGCCGGTGAATATTTCGACAAATTGCTGCTCATCAAGCAAAGGCTCTATGCGTACGGGACGCCTGACGATGTCTTGGAAGAAGAATTGCTGAGCAAAGTCTATGAAGGGCGCTTGCGTATTTTCAGTGATCTAGTGAAAAAAGGGGAACGCTGATGCTGGATGCTTTTATTGCACCGTTGACCGAGACGTATTTTCAAAAAGCGCTCATCGGCGGCTCGATCGTTGCGGTCGTTGCCGGCGTTGTCGGTTGTCTCGTCGTCCTCAAGCGTATGGCATTTTTAGGTGACGCACTTTCGCATGCCATGATTGCCGGTGTTGCCGGAGGATATCTGGTAATGAAAATGCTTTTTGGCCTAGAGGCCCATGCGCCGGGCATGCTTCTGGGGTCGCTGATTGCGGCGATCGCCACGGTGGCATTGATCAGCTTTGTCTCGCGGGTCTCCCGGATCAAGGAGGATACGACGATCGGTATCATGTATACCGGCATCTTTGCGCTTGGTGTTGTGGCTGTGTCGATTTTTCGCCATTACATCCATATTGATCTCATGCATTTTATCATGGGCGATATCCTTGGGGTGGCTGACACGGATCTCTGGGTCAGCGGATTTACCGCCGTTGTCGTACTCTCAATTCTCATCCTGTTTTTCAGGCATTTTCAGATCGCCACCTTTGATCCGATCATGGCGGCATCCATAGGGCTGCCGGTGCTTTTCCTGGACTATGTACTGACAACCTGCGTTTCCCTGGTCGTGGTCAGTGCGGTGAGCATGGTTGGTGTTATTCTGGTGGTGGGCCTTTTGATAACACCCGCGGCTACCGCATATCTCCTGAGCGACCGGCTTGATAAAATGATGGTGCTTGCCGGTTTCTTTGGCGTGACGAGTGTCGTGGGCGGGCTTTATCTCTGCGTCTGGCTCGATTCTGCCGGTGGTGGGGCGATCATGTTGTTCTGTACGCTGCAGTTTCTGGTGGTTTTGGCGGTCGCTCCCAAATATGGATTACTTGCCCGCTGGCTGCGCCTCAAGAGACTGGTGCCGCAGCAGGTTGTTGAGGATGTGCTCACCACCATACTGCGATATGACGGGGTGACACCGATAGCCAACATTAAAAAATATGTGAATGAACAGCCCAAAAAGCTCAAAAAAGCGCTGCAGCGAATGGTCCAGGACGATTTGCTTATCGAATCGAACGAGGGCTTCAGTCTGACCGAGAATGGTCGTGTCGAAGCCGATAAAGTCTTACGAGCTCATCGGTTATGGGAGGCGTATCTCGCACAGATAGGTACACCAAAAGAGGCATTGCACCTCAAGGCGCATCAGTTGGAGCACATCAGGGAAGGCGGTGCGGTCGACTATCTCGATGAAAAATTGGGAAGCCCGAGCAAAGACCCGCATGGAAAGGCCATTTCTTCTGAAAAACCGGGGGAGTAGAAGCTGATCAAAATGCTTGCCTCCGCTTTATGTTCGCCGCCTCTGCAACCGCAAGGCTCTTTTTCGCTATTGGGTTTCGTTGAGGTGTTCTCTGGCAGGGGGGCTGGAAATTATTGTATACCGGGTTGACGTTATTCCTGAGCGTCCCCGGGCGGCAGAGCCAAAATCTTCCAATGCATCCGTACTGGGAATGCCCTTGATTGCTGCACTGATCAAGGAAACGTCAGGCCTGTGACCTGTTGCAGTATTTCGCCTTGTTCTACCACCAGAATGTTTCTTCGGCAACCAGTCTATCTGCCTAAAATTTATATGTAAAAATACCGGGCCTCACTGTGGCAGGGCATGTGCGCCGAGGCGTTGAGATCCCCGATATGTGGTTCAGGTATCAGCGGCATCCTTGTTACGTATGTTCCGGCAGCCTGCTTGCGTTTACCGCAACATCCCCGTCGATCCGGCCTAGATGTTCAGGCGGCCCGATAGTTGACATTGTTCTATCCACCTCTTACTTTTTTATATGTATCTTTGCTCTGTTGTTTGAGCGATCAATCGGAAATATTGTTGTATGCTGAGAGTAATTCTTGGGAAGACTACCAATCAAACATTGATTGCTTCAAAACAGCTCGGCTTATAATGCAGCTATTGGAAGAGGAGGAGAACCATGGCCTATACATGTCGGAACTGTGGCGTTACAGCAGATAATTCCAACAAACTCTGCAATCCAACTGAAGTGGTCGAGGATTACCTTTGCGGTATCTCCGAAGACAATGTTTGCGAGGATAAACGAACAACCATGAAATATTCATGTGCCGCTTGTGGTCGACTTTCGTCAGATGCCGAACTTTTATGTGATCCGGAGGTAATCAATTAATACCTTGCCAAGCCAGTCACTTGTGATTGGCCTGCTGATTGCAGAAGGACATCTATCCATCGAATGACATAAACAAAGTCGAGTCTTCCGGTCCCCTATTGCTGATGCTTGTCAGATAGGGCGGGTTTTGGAACGAAAAATACGTTTCATACCGGACAGGCTCGATTTTTTTTTTGTTGTTTCCCGCCCAAATCCGTGCCTGTGAAATTGTAGGTCGGTGATCTGTTGCACTGAAGGTTGCAGTTTCATCAGCAAGCCGTCGTCGTGATGGCGGCGGCTTGATCGTTTTCTGTTCTTTTGATTGCTGCTAAATCTGCCCCTGTTTGTGCTGAGAAAGTGGCCCCGGTTTTTAGGGCACGATGCGGCTCTAAGTTGCAATATATTTGGTTTCATCCGTCCCGAACCCGGACATCGCTGAAAAGCAACCGCGTCCCTGTCCGCTCAGCGGAGCAATCGCGCCTGAAGGCCTGTAGAGGAGTTGACCCAAAAAAGCCAAGGCCCTCTGCACGGGCTCAGTTGGCGGATTCCAGCTCTTTCAACCACAGTGCCACGCAGGCGTCGCTGGGCATGCGCCAGTCGCCTCGGGGCGAGAGGACCACGCTGCCGACCTTGGGGCCGTCGGGCAGGCAGGAGCGTTTGAACTGCTGGCTGAAAAAGCGGCGGTAAAAGGTCTGCAGCCAGTGGCGCAGTTCCTGGTCGCTGAACTGGTCGGCAAAGACCTGCCGGGCCAGGAACAGAATCTTGGACGGCCGGAACTGGAGGCGCACGCAGTTGTACAGGAAGAAATCGTGCAGCAGGTACGGGCCGACCTTGTCTTCGGTGCATTGTTTGATTTCGCCGTTTTCGTGCGGCGGCAGCAGCTCCGGGGAAACCAGAGTGTCGCAGACGTCGATGAGGATTTGGGATATCTCGCCGGAAAACTCGGCCTCGGCGCACCAGGTGACCAGGTAGCGGACCAGGGTCTTCGGTACGCCGCCGTTCACGCCGTACATAGACATGTGGTCGCCGTTGTAGGTGCACCAGCCCAAGGCCAGTTCCGAGAGATCGCCAGTGCCGATGACCAGGCCGCCGACCTGATTGGCGATGTTCATCAGCAGCTGGGTGCGCTCGCGGGCCTGTCCGTTTTCATAGGTGATGTCGTGCACGGATTCGTCGTGACCGAGATCCGCAAAGTGCTGGCGTACCGCGGCATCTATGGGGATCACACGCAGCCGCACGCCGAGCAGCTCAGCCAGCCGCTCGGCATTGCTGCGCGTGCGCTCGGTGGTACCGAAGCCGGGCATGGTGATGGCCTCGATGCCGCTCCGGTCAAGGCCGAGCTTGTCGAACGTCTTGACCGTGACCAGCAGGGCCAGGGTCGAATCCAGGCCTCCGGAAATGCCAATCACCGCTCGTGTGCAGCGGACGTGGCGCAGCCGCTTGGCCAGCCCGGTGGTCTGGA